>JBHORE010000043.1:0-5120 GCA_042408415.1 Thermobaculum sp. | reverse complement strand
AACAGGAGGGCAAGAAGGACCGACCGTAGGGATTTAGTTTACAAAATTCGTGAACTTATATTCCTGTTATCCCTTCAGGCCAACAGAAGCTATCCCACCTATCAGTTTGTTCTGCGCCAAAAAGTAAACTATAAGCACAGGTATTATGGCCACTAGGTTAGCTGCCATAACTTCATTCCATTCTGTCCCCACACGTCTTACCATAGTGGCCAGACCAAGGACTAGCGTAAACTTATCAGAACCATATATAAATATTGCCAGGCACAGCTATTATTATCTGAAGGGGTTGCTTAGTATACTTATCTCTATCCATATATATGTGCGAACAAGTTTTATTGTAAGTAATTATACTTCTCAGTATGCTCACACTTTGTGATTCAGCTATCTTGGAGGATATATGCGAGGAGTAGTATTACCTGGAAATAGAACTGTTGACCTAAGAGAGTTCCCAACACCGCAGCCAGGGTATGGACAAGTACTAGTAAGAATGAAGGCTTCGGGAATTTGCGGCAGCGATATCAGGGCCATCTACAGGGAGTGGCTTGGCACAGGGCCAGAGGCTTACAGGGGATGTATTGCTGGTCATGAACCATGTGGCGTGATAGAAGAGATAGGACCTGGAGTGGATCATTTCAAACCAGGCGATAGAGTTGTCGTATACCACATAGCGGGTTGTGGAGTCTGCAAGGATTGTCGTGCAGGTTGGATGATAAACTGTAAAGCACCTTATCCCTACCGAGCAGCTTATGGATGGCAAAGAGACGGAGGACATGCAGACTTCCTGTTGGCCGAACAGAGAACACTCATAAAGCTGCCTGATAACCTTACATTCATTGATGGTGCGTTAGCAGCGTGCGGTCTTGGAACAGGTTATCAGGCTATACTCCGAGCTGGTGTATCTGGTAGGGATAGAGTAGCAGTGGTAGGGCTAGGACCTGTGGGTTTGGGAATACTGATGCTAGCTAGAGCATCAGGAGCGGAGGTTATAGGTATAGATGTGATCCCAGAACGCTTAGAGATGGCACAAAAAATAGGCGCAGAACACACATTCCTCTCAGGAGATAACACTGCTGAGAGGATAATGGACCTCACCAAAGGAGAAGGGGTAGAGGTGGTGATAGATGCTTCCGGTAATCCACTTGGTAGGCATCTATGCCTTGAGATAGCAGGTGAGTGGGGTAGGGTAGTGTTTGTAGGGGAAGGCAATACAGTGTCATTCGAACCCAGCCCATTGTTGATCCATAAGCAACTTACTCTTATGGGCTCTTGGGTGTGCGGCTTGGTCCAGATGGAAGAACTACTAGGGTTTCTTTCTAGAAAAGAGCTTCATCCCGAGCAAATAGTAACCCACAAGTTCCCTCTAGAAAATGCTGACGAAGCTTACAAGCTATTTGACTCGGGCAGGTCAGGCAAAGTAGTGATTACTTGGGATTAGTACAGCTACATATTTAGGTGATTATATGATAACCTTTGGTTGGCAAATTCAGGCAAAGTGGAGCTCCAAAAGACATGGTACTTGCTCGATTCCTACCAAATGATGAGAGGTTTTTTGAATACTTCCGGGATGCTGCAACCAATGCAAGAGATTCAGCAGCTCTCCTCAGGGACATAGTAGAAACCAACGCAGATATAGAGAGAAAGGTCAGGAAGCTACGGGATCTCGAACATATAGGTGATGAGATAACCCATCAGGTGTTTAACGCCCTGAACAGCACTTTTGTAACCCCAATCGATAGAGAAGACATACAGAGGCTAACCAGCGAGCTGGATGAGTTCGTAGACTACATCGAAGAGGCTGCCCGCAGGATGCATCTGTACAAAGTGGGAGTCCCTACAGAGATTTCTAAACTGTTAGTCAGGGTGATAGATGAACAAGCAGAGATACTAGCTAATAGTATCCCGCTTCTCGAAAGTGCTAAGAAGCGGGACACGTTACTTCGTAACACCGTAGAGATACATAGACTAGAAAACGAAGGCGATGACATCCTGAATCAGGCGATGGCTCATATATATGATGACATACCAGATATACCGTCGCTGATAAGGGCCATACGATGGAGCGAGTTATACCAGCTGTTGGAGGATGCTACCGATAGGGCAGAAGACATAGCTAACGCTCTGGAGGGAATAGTACTAAAGAATGCCTGATATAAACTCAGCTCTGATCTTACTCGGAGTTATCGTACTTCTTGGTTTGGCGTTCGATTTCATAAATGGTTTTCACGACACTGCTAATGCCATCGCAACGTCGGTTGCTACCAGAGTGCTTAGTCCCAGACAAGCTGTTATTATGGCGGGAGTCCTTAATTTCGTAGGAGCTCTTACTGGTACAGCTGTTGCTCAGACAGTTGGCAAGGGGATTATCAAGCCTGAACATTCCACCCAACTGCTAGTAATATCGGCGCTGATTTCGGCCATCATCTGGGATCTTATAACTTGGTGGTATGGCATACCATCTAGCTCCAGCCACGCCTTGGTATTCTCAATAGTAGGTGCTGGTGTCGCCTCACACGGCTGGCAGGAGATACAGTTTAACGGCGTGAACAAGGTACTTACAGGACTCGTGGTTTCTCCAGCTCTAGGTTTTGCAGTAGCGTTCATGGTAATGGCCATACTACTATGGTTGTTCGCCAGAGCCAAGCCTCAGGCTATAAGCCGTATATTCGGCAGACTACAGGTACTTTCAGCTGCCTATATGGCTTACAGTCATGGAAGCAACGATGCACAGAAGACTATGGGCGTAATCACCATGGCCGTCGCCAGCTATTATGGGTGGAGCGGGAGGGAATGGGCCGTACCTTTATGGGTTATCCTAGCAGCTGCTACGGCTATGGCCTTAGGTACCGCTGCTGGGGGGTGGCGTATTATCAGGACCATGGGACTAAAAGTGGTGGAACTCAGACCCATTCACGGTTTTGCAGCGGAAACTACGGCAGCTACAGTAATCGAAGTCGCAAGCCGCCTGGGAATACCTGTATCAACTACCCACGTCATTTCTAGCTCCATACTTGGAGTTGGAGCTACCAGAAGATTATCCGCAGTCAAGTGGGGGATCGCTGGCAGAATCGTGACGGCTTGGATAGTGACTATACCCGCCTGTATAGCAATTGGTTGGTTTGTGTACGAGGTGCTGCATCTTTTGACTGGAGCTTCGTAACCTAAACCTCTTCCAGGTTATCTCCTATAAGAGGCTTCTATCTAGTGTGGTTTTTACGCAATTTCTAGGATATCACCTTGTTACGAAATTCCCATGCTTCTACTCTGAAATCTGAAACATGTTTGAAAGCTTTGAGGAAGGATAATACGGGAGTACGTCTATGAGGAAAAAGCATATTCTGATTTATACCATATTGGTCCTTTTACTTATAGCATTTATCACTGCCTGTGGTAGTTGTTCCAGTGCTAATGAGAATTCGCCAACACCCACTACGCCTGAAAGTAGTGCTCCTCAATCACCCTCTCCAGAGCCGACACCTACTCAGGTTGCGAGCACGCCCACCACACAGATGCCATCACCACAACCTACATCTACGCCAGAACATAAAGAAAAGAGAACTGATAAGAATCTGCTAACCCCCAGAAAGAGACCTATCGCGATAATGGTTGAGAACCATCCAGACGCAAGACCCCAGTCGGGGCTCATAAATGCAGATGTCATATATGAAGCACCTGCAGAGTTCGGCATACCTAGATTTATGGCCATCTTCGTAAACAAAGAATCCAAGATAGTGGGACCGATAAGATCAGCACGTACCTATTACGTCTCCTGGGCTTCCGAATATAACCCTGTCTACGTACATGCAGGTGGGAGCCCACAAGGTATTAGGCTGATAGACCAGCTGGATCTACAGCATATAGATGCGCTCAGGTACTATGCACCTCAGGCATTCTGGAGAAGCACCGACAGAGATGCTCCTCACAATCTATACGGAAGTACGATAGAGATACGTAAGCTAATAGCCAAAGACAAAAACCTGCAAGGCAAGAAGGGTACTTGGGGGCCTATCCACTGGTCAAACAATCCAACCAAAGGCAGCGAGAGTGGCAAAGAAGTCTCAGTGACTTACGCTGAGGGATACCAAGCCTCCTTCAAGTATGATCCACATACCGGCCTATATAACCGTTACATGGTAGGCAAGCCACATCTAGATCGTGAGACCAAGAGACAGATAGCTGCATCTGCAGTCATCGTGCAGACGGTCGATATGTGGCAAATAAAAGGCGATGCCTACGGTAGAAGGGAAGTTGACCTCACTAATGCCTCAGGACCAATACTAGTATTCCAGAACGGGAAAGTCATCAAAGGCAAATGGGAAAAAGAAGGGGTAGATACGGTTACTAAATACGAAACCAATGATGGTAAGCTCTTAGAGCTCAAGCCAGGACAGGTCTGGATAGAGATAGTCCCCAAAGAAGGGAGCAAGATCGAATATAGGTAGAGGCTAAGCTCTCTACGCTCGGGGAAATTCAACGCCCGAATATATGCCAACTCATGAGGGAGAAATAACATCTCCCTCATGATCTTTAAGACAGAGAAGGATCACCTATCCAAACCTCGCCGCCTTCAAAGATCTCCTTCTTCCAGATAGGAGACTCTTCTTTTACAGAATCGATGACGAACCTAGCTGCAGCAAAAGCTTCCTGCCTGTGTGGGGCACTAGCAACTATCGCAACACTGATATCACCTATGTTCAATTTCCCAACTCTATGTACGGCGGATATTCTCACCCCAGGCCATCTATCTGCAGCAAGGCTGCATATCTTCTGGATGCTTGCCTTCGCTGCGGGCTCATAGGATTCGTACTCTAAATATCTCACTCTACGTCCTTCGTTATTATCTCTAACCACTCCCAGAAAAATAACGATAGCCCCAGCACCAGGATGAGACACAGAGCTTATAAGCTCATCAATGATTATCGGTTCTTGCGTCACTGCTATCATAGCTGCCTCCAGCAACTGGTGGGATAAAAGCCAAAGTATCGCCAGGAGAGAGTTTATAATCTCCAGGCACGAACTCCTCGTTAACTATAAACCAACCAATTGCTATACAGGCGGGTATAGTCACTATCCAAGCCGTCACGATTCTGCCAGCGATCCCCCACTTGACTGCGGATAATCTT
>JBHORE010000037.1:0-19082 GCA_042408415.1 Thermobaculum sp. | reverse complement strand
GCGGACATCGAGTTCCACGGGCATAACGACTCCGGCTGCGCGATCGCCAACGCCTACGCAGCGCTCCAGGCAGGAGCTACCCACATAGACACCACTGTGCTAGGCATAGGCGAGCGCAACGGCATCACCCCGCTGGGAGGCCTCATAGCCAGGCTGTACGCCACCGATCGCGGCCTGGTCAGCAGGTACAACCTGCGCATACTGCCTCAGCTAGACAGCCTCATCTCCCAGTACACGGGTGTACAGATCCCGTTCAACAACTACCTGACAGGCGAGACAGCTTTCGCTCACAAGGCGGGCATACACACCAAAGCCGTCCTCTCCAACCCATCATCCTACGAGGCGATCAACCCCGAGGACTTCGGCCTCACCCGCCGTGTGGAGCTGGGTCACAGGCTCACAGGCTGGAACGCCATAGCACATAGAGCTCGCACCCTGGGATTGTCCCTCTCCGAAGCGGAGCTGAGGGCCGCCACGAGGGAGATCAAGAGGCTGGCGGACGAGGCCCCGCTGACGACCGAGCAAGTGGACCAGATACTGCGCGAGTGGGCAGAGCGCTCGCGCTCCTGTGCAACTAACCAGGGAGGTGTGCGTGCATGGGCACTCTAAGCGAAGAGATCCTTAGCCGCAAGGTCGGCAGGCAGGTGCGCGCCGGCGAGATAGTCATCGTGCCGGTGGACTACGTGCTGGCACACGACCAGACAGCCCCACTGGCGATCGAAAGCTTCCGCAAGATCGGCCGGCCGCTATTCGATCCCAATCGTACAGTGATCGTGTTCGACCATATCATCCCAGCGGCCACCGTGCAGGCCGCCACCCTCCAGAAGATGATCCGCGAGTGGGTGCGCGAGCAGGGCATCACCAACTTCCTGCAGGAGGGCATCTGCCACCAGGTGATGGTCGAGCGCGGGTTCGTCACGCCCGGAGCCGTGATAGTGGGCGCCGATTCCCATACCTGCACCTACGGAGCGTTGGGCGCTTTCGGCACGGGCATGGGCTCCACCGACATAGCGGTGGCGTTGGCGACAGGCAAGACCTGGCTGCGAGTACCCGAAACGATACGCTTCGAGGTCAAAGGCGAGCTGGGCCACCATGTCTACGCTAAGGACCTGGCGCTGGCGATGGTGGGCACCATAGGCGTGGACGGTGCCACCTATATGGCCGTGGAGTACGGCGGGCCTGCGGTGCGCAGGATGAGCATCTCCGAGCGCATGACGCTGGCCAACATGGCGGTAGAGATGGGGGGCAAGACCGGCCTCGTCGAGCCCGATGACACTGTGGACGAGTACCTACGGGGCCGCGCCCGTGACCCCTACGAGCGCATCACCCCGCGCGATCCCGTATACAGCCGCGTGGTGGAGATAGATGCCTCATCCATCGAGCCGATGGTCGCCGTGCCGCCTGATCCAGAGCACCTTGCGCCCGCCGCCGAGATGGGCAGGGTGAAGATCGACCAGGTGTTTATAGGCACCTGCACCAACGGCAGGTTGGACGATATCGAGATAGCCGCTCGCATCCTCAAGGGCAGGAAAATCCACCCAAGCACCCGCATGGTCGTCACTCCCGCCTCCACCAGAGTGGCACTGGAGGCCATGGCCAAGGGCTACATCCAGACGCTGATCGAGGCCGGGGCCGTGGTCACCAACACCGGCTGTGGCCCCTGCATAGGCCGCCACCAAGGGGTGCTGGCCGCGGGTGAGCGAGCCATCACGACTCAGAACCGCAACTTTCCCGGCAGGATGGGCGACCCTACCGCCGAGATCTACCTGGCGAGCCCCGCGACAGCGGCGGCGTCCGCCATCACCGGCTACATCACCGACCCAAGGAGCCTGGACTAATGAGCAGAGTATGGAAAGTAGGCGACAACGTATCCACGGACGAGATCATCCCTGGCAGGTACAACGTGACGACCGACCGCCAGCAGCTGGCGAAGGCCGCGTTCATCGAGTATAGGCCGGACTACCCGGAGAAAGTCCGTCCCGGCGACGTGATAGTCGCTGGCAAAAACTTCGGGATGGGGTCCTCTCGCGAGCATGCCCCCATCGCCATCCAGGCATCCGGTGCTAAGGCAGTGATCGCGCGGTCCTTTGCCCGCATCTTCTTCCGCAACGCCATCAACATCGGCCTCCCCATACTCGTGTGCGACGAGCTACATGGGGCGGTCGAGGACGGTGACGAGATAGATGTGGACCTCGCCACCGGCCAGATCACCCTTGCGGACGGACGTACCTTCCAGGTGGAGCCGCTGCCGGAGTTCGTGCTAGAGATCGTGCGCGCCGGCGGCATCATCCCGTTCGTCCAGTCCGGAAGGTTCTAACCAAGAATACCAACCTCCCTTTACCCCACATCCCCTCGTACCCGGGCGGGAGCCTCCCAACTCCCGCCCAACCCTTATATAAAGGCCATCCTCTGGACTTTTTGGGGAGGTATCTACCAACAGATACGTGCTACGAGATGTTTACAGCCATAGATTCAGGTACACTGTATATCACCAGGTGTAAAGGCGTATGTTTAAGGTGAAATCTTATCACATCATCTCTGCTTGCATTTCACCTCGAGACCACAAGCCATTGGGCAATAAATCACCCTTCTCCCCCTGGACCGCTCCAGTCAAACGGAATGTACTTGCTTGATCTACCAGTGAAGTTGGTATGAAAGTCGAAGGCTCCTGCTGGCTCCATCAGGTCCCCACTACCCCATGTAACCACCTGCCCTGGTCCGACCTCGCTACCTGGGGGATTCAGGAGCTGCACCCTTTGTCCAGGCGGTGTCGTAGGTCCCGAGAGTGCTTCGGCCTTAGCCGCCACCTTATCGGGTATCTCCGCCCGCCAGTAAGCAAGATCATCAGACACCTCTACTCTGATCTGCGCAAATTCCACTCCACGCAATTCCTCTATGAGGGCAGCAAACGACGCAGGCCAACCACCAGCCTGACCTCCAAAGATCGTCTGGAGAGCCTGACGCTGCTGGTCATCGGCGCGCTCATCAAGGAAGATAGCCATCGAAGCCTTTGCACCAGCCCATAGGTTACCATCGAACGCACCGAGGGCAAGAACATTCAAGCCATCCAGCCGTACGTCTCCGTAATGTCCATCACGGATGTGCCAGACAAGGACTCCCTCACAGTGATTGTTCGTTGGTGGCTGAGCGAACTCACATGGGCAGGGGATACTGCAACTGCAAACATCGAACCAATCCCCTTTAATACGCCATTCGGGTACTTGAACCATTGTCTTTTTCCTCCTACATCTTAGTTCTCAAGGGATAAGCACAGCTACATCATCGTCGTGTTTCCAATAGCCAAAGACATCGCCAAAAGCAGCACGCCTCCTACAACCATTGCCACACCCAACGGCTTAGCCAACCGATGACCAATAGGTAGGGTCTTCTCAGCAAAGATGATCACAGTAGCGGTAATCATCAGTGCAAGGTTCATCATCCCGAGAGCAACCAATCTCACCATCAGACCTGCACAGCAACCCAGGCAATCCATCCCGTGCAGCACTCCCAGCCTAGCTGCCCCAACTAGCCTTGGCTTATAGTGCTGCATCAGGAAGAACAGCGGGGAAGAGCAACGAGAGTGACACGAGCGTTTGAGAGCGGTGAACTGATAAAGTCCACCCAAGACCAGCAGTCCTGCTGGCAGTACTTTGCTCGACAATCCAAATTGACCGGACAGAAGGTTATAGACATATACTGGCAGCCCAGCTAACGCCCACACAGCAAAGTAGCCAAAGACAAGCGCTGTCATTCCAAACCATAAGCCCCGATTCCCAGCGCGTGATACCGTCTTGTACAGTAGGATCAAGGGTAAAGTCGCAGGTATCATCATAGCAACCATCATCACGATCCAACCAAGCAGGAAGAGCAAGGCACCACCCACCATACCCCTTACCATCATTCCATCGCTCATACCACTCATAGGCTCTGAACCATAGATGGTATACCCCCACGATCCCAGCATAACCAATAACAGGGCAGCAGTAATCCACAGATTCTCACGGCGTCTGAGGGCCTGCAGGCCCCTTATACTTTGATGAGTCCCGCTCGAATGCACTTGCGACATGACCACCCTCCTTGAGGTATCTGTTAGCTATGTGGCCCAGGAAGGATACATTGACGGTTACGAAAGTGATCCAAAGTGTTCTCAAACTGGGCGAAGGCCGCGTACTTGCCCGAGTGCTCGTAGGACACCCTATCGTGCACCCTAAAGCGCTGAGAGGCAGCGATGGAGCCCTCTTTCCAACTTCACCACTCAGCAGCATGGAGATCACACTACGCTGAGCATCATCTGCTAGCTCATCGATCAAGATAAGTGCTTGCCCATTACCTTCGTGGATCGCCCCCGGCCAATCACCGAGAAGTTGAGGCCATCCAAGATCACATCACCATAGCTCCCTTCGTCTATGTGCCAAGCCCCCCTCGCAATGACCCTGCGTTGGTGGCGCGTTAAAGTCACATGGGCACCCCCAGTCGCAGTTACATGCTAGAACTATCGATCCTTTTATCTTCCATGTTGTGGATATTGTGATGCCATTCTCTACCACCTTCAATTTCAAAGGGATCTTGCCCACGAGCCTAAATGTGTTGCAGGAACCAAACAATTAGTCTGCAGACCTTGATCCATTACCCCATCAAAGAGATCGCTCATACATTCTCAACAAACAATTTACTCGTGGGGAGTACGATCACCCTATCCTAAGACTTGAGTATAGGTACCCTCAGCCAGGAGCACAATGATGCGAAAGACGGAACGCTTGACCGAAACACCTAACATATCAGATAGTAACGTTTCGATGCGTATAGTAGATGAGATATTTGCCACGGTGCATATATCATCAGCTGTGGCAACATACTATTCCACTACAGGTAGCAATGCAGTCGATCTCACGAAAAGTAGAGAGCATAACTCTATATGGGTCTATTGTGCATTAGCGGGCACGTGCGTACTTCTTCTGAAAGACCGAGATTTAGCCCTAGACGGAGGAGATATAGGGCTACTTCTAGATGAGGACTCACACATCATAAGAGCAGAGCCAGCAACAAAGCTTGCCTGCCTGCAACTCTATTACAGCGATGATTTCCTTGCAAACCTGAGGAGTCTACTGCCTCCTGTCATCAAGATATTACCGCCCAAAGGCCCAGAGTCGCTTTGGATTAGAGCAAGCATCCTGTACATATCGGTAGCAAGCGGAGGTGAAAAGATAGATCCGCCATCTATCCTGCTTCGCCTGTCAGAGTTGCTCCTAATCCATGCTCTGAGGTGTCACTTGACAAGCAACCCCACGCCAACACCAAGATGGCTTTTGGCCCTGAACGACCCCATAGTAAGGCAAGCTCTGGCAGAGATTCATGCTCATCCAGCTCATAGATGGAGTGTAGAGGAGTTGGCCAAACACATCCCATGCTCGCGCTCCACGCTTACCGAGAGGTTTGGTAAATTACTCGGGATGGGCCCTATTCATTACCTAAACAGATGGAGACTTCAGATAGCTGCCGACATGTTATTAGGCTCCGGGAGTAGCGTTTCCTATGTGGCTCATCAGGTTGGCTACGAATCTGAAGAAGGCTTCAACCGAGCCTTCAAGAAAGCTATGGGGATCCCCCCAGCCCAGTGGCGGCGTAGAGCTCAGCACGTATAACTTCACAAATAATTATCACCCTCGAGATGAGCATTGTTCGGGATATCAAAGTACGGCATGACGATCACCTGAGAGCCATCAGTAGTGATACAGGCTATCCGTCAGGAAGCACACCATTATCTCTCATCCAATGGCTTCCAGCACATACCTATCGACGGGCGGACCTACATCTTACAAGCTGGCACCAAGGGCATTCACAACGACACCATCCTAGAGGCTGAGTAAGACTTATCGCTAGCACTCGTAATCTTTGCAGCTTAGAGGAGTTCCCAGGCTGCTTGGGCACGGTGAAGTTGCGCGACCCTCCAAGGAATTCGGAACGAGCATGCGGGTAATGCTAGGCCAAAAGCAGATACCAAAGCGGGTTCGCGCTCGCACGCATCAAGCCCTGGGGAAACCTCCATGCCTTCCACCAGAACACAAGCCTGCGGGGGCTAAGGAGACCCCTTCCCATAGCGGCAACCTGAATACCCCTACCGCTCATCCCCCTACGCTTCGTTATCTCTTCCTGGTGAGCATAGAGCTTGTCGTACTGCTTGTAAACAACTATCGCAATACAGGATTGATCCATATGTGATCTGAGCTATATCTTTACACCTAATCAAAGCGTAAGCAGACATACATGAACAAATACTACCCAGATCATGGTTATCTACCCTAAATGCTGTCTTGGGAGTTGTTATCTTTCTAGGATTATCGCTGCTCGCCCTGGGGAAAGCCCACGCTGACCACCCATATACCGGTGGTAATTTCCATTTATGGTCTATCCACGATGATGGAGTGGGGGGGGGTGAGCATGCGTGTGCCCAAAGCGATGTGGGCGACGGCATAGTCACCCATAACTACGTGCAGGCCAGAATAATCAACACCCTGCGCTACGACAACCCCCAACTGGATTGGCATCAGAGAACTGGTACCAACCACCTCCACTTCCAGATGGAGGATAGATATTGCGATCAACTCAGCTCCACCGAGATCCAGATCTGGAAACTCCCAGTAACTATCGGGTCTTCGTGTTCGTTGTACCTAACGAGATGGTATTGATGCCCAATGGCACAACCTTAATAACTTTAATAACTTTCGTCTATAATACAAAAAACACATACGGCCTTCGGGGCAGGGTGCAATTCCCGACCGGCGGTAGAGCCCGCGACCCCCTGCAACAGGGGTGGACCTGGTGAGATTCCAGGGCCGACGGTAAGAGTCCGGATGGGAGAAGGTCCGACTTATCATCCCGCAAGGGTCTGAGTCGCATATCCATGTCCCGGGAGCCATCAGGTTCTCGGGACATCTTTTTGTAGCCCCCATGCCCACAGGCCTGCATGAGGAGGCAAAGATGTTCTCAGGCATAGTGGAGGAAACCGGTAAGGTCGAGGAACTCCACCTAGATGAGCCTCGCTGGATGCGTATATCATGTCGGCGAGTGCTGGAGGGGACCCAGCTGGGGGACCGCATCGCGGTCAACGGCGTCTGCCTAACCGTCGACGCCCTGGATGAGCACTCCTTCACGGTGGGGATCATGCCCGAGACGCTGCGGCGCACCAACCTAGGCAGCTTGCGAGCGGGCGACGAGGTCAACCTAGAGCGCTCGCTCCGCTTCGACGGCAGGGTGGGAGGCCACTTCGTCCAGGGACACATCGACGCCACGGGCACAATTTTGGAGCGCTGGCCAGAGGAGGGCGCACTCTGGCTGAAGATAGGTCTGCCGAGGGAGCTGGCCCGCTATGTGGTACCCAAGGGGTGCATAGCAGTCGACGGCATCAGCCTAACGGTAGTGGACGCGCTGGAAGATGCCTTCACGGTCTCGCTCGTGTATCACACCCAGCATAAGGTCACGCTCGCCCGCAAGCAGGTGGGCGAGCTGGTCAACCTCGAGGTGGACATGCTCGGCAAGTACGTCGAGCGCCTGCTGCGGTTCCATCAGACGGAGGTGGGGGCATGACGGCAAGCAGGATCCAGCAAGCATTGGAGGACCTGCGGGCCGGCAGGTTCGTGATAGTGGTGGACGATGAGTCGCGCGAGCGCGAGGCCGACCTGGTGCTCGCGGCGGAGCACGCAACTCCCGAGGCAATAAACTTCATGGCCCGTGAGGCGTGCGGGCTGATATGCGTGGCCATGCGCGGCCAGCGCATGGACCGGCTGGGCATCCCCCCGATGGTCTCGACAGAGCGCAACACCTCGGCACACGGCACCGCCTTCGGCGTGCCTGTGGACGCCGCCAGCGGCATCACCACCGGCATCTCGGCCTACGACCGGGCACGCACCATTAGTCTCCTGGCCGATCCCAACTCCACCCCCGGCGACTTCATCATGCCGGGGCACGTGTTCCCCTTGAGAGCCAGGGAGGGAGGAGTGCTGGAGCGACGGGGACACACCGAGGCTGCCGTGGACCTTATGGTCATGGCAGGGCTGCAGCCGGTGGCAGTGATCTGCGAGATCATGGCCCCTAGTGGCAGGATGGCCTGGGGAGACGATCTGGAGGAGTTTGCCCGTCGGCACAACCTGCATGTCGTGACGATGCAGGAGGTGGTCGATGCTCGTGCGGTCGAGAGCGAGTGTAGGATGGGAAAAGCACGGCCGGTGAGGCTGCCCACGGCTAATGGTGAGTTCACGCTCGTGGCCTACACCGCGCCGGATTCAAGGGAGCCCCACCTGGCGCTCATCCACGGCGAGCTCGGAAGCGCCCCCCTGGTGCGCCTGCACTCCGAGTGCTTCACGGGCGATGTGCTGGGTTCCGAGAGGTGCGACTGCGGCCCACAGCTCGAGCGAGCACTGCAGATGATAGCCTCCCAGGGAGGCATCCTGATCTACCTGCGACAGGAAGGGCGGGGCATAGGGCTGCTGAACAAGCTGAGGGCCTACGCTCTACAGGACGAGGGACTGGATACGGTGGAGGCCAACGAGCACCTGGGATTCCAGCCCGACGAGCGAGACTACGCCGTGGCGGCTGAGATCCTCCGAGACCTAGGAGTAAGCACCGTTAGGTTGCTAACGAACAACCCTTGCAAGATAGAGGGCCTGCGCGCCAATGGCATCGAGGTGCTTGAGAGGGTACCCTTGGAGATACCACCTCGCAAGCACAACCTGAGGTACCTGCAGACGAAGAAGCTGAAGCTCGGACACTGGCTGCAGATACATACCCCCACAGGAGAACAAAGATGATCCACAGCTACAAGTCGCACAGGGTCGACAAGGGCCACAGGTTCGCCATAGTCGTCTCCAGATTCAACGAGCTGGTGACCCTGAGGCTGCTGGAGGGCGCCCTGGACGCCCTTCGCCAGCACGGCGTGGAGGACAAGAGGATAAGCGTGGCCTGGGTGCCGGGCTCCTTCGAGATCCCGCTCGTCGCGAACAGGCTCGCGCGCACGGGGGAGTTCGCGGCGGTGATATGCCTTGGGGCGGTCATACGCGGCGAGACGGGCCACTATGACGCAGT
This sequence comes from Thermobaculum sp., assembly GCA_042408415.1. Classification (GTDB taxonomy): domain Bacteria; phylum Chloroflexota; class Chloroflexia; order Thermobaculales; family Thermobaculaceae; genus Thermobaculum. Next base: position 10,004 of record JBHORE010000037.1, on the reverse strand, counting down.
GGTGTCAGCCGTGACCGCAGGTGTGTCGAGGGCGGCGCTGGACTCTGGCTTACCGGTCATATTCGGCGTGCTCACCACGGACACCCTTGAGCAGGCACTGGATAGGGCCGGCGGCAAGGCAGGGAACAAAGGCTACGAGGCAGCGGTGTCAGCCCTGGAAATGGCTAACTTGATGACATCCATCGGCTAGCGCCTCCCAGCAGCTGAGAAGCCGCTCGGTGGCCAACAAGCTGCTCCGAACTCGACCCTGCGACCCAGTCTCGAAGCACAGAGCAGGGATCACCTGAGGACCACTAAGGTTATCCCCTGCCGTGCAGCGCGCCCCCTATCTCTCATCAGATGCTGGATGATGGGCTGAGATAGGTAGGGGAACGGATCACTCCTCGGCGTGCACATCCCAAACAGCCAGCCATGGAGATATCCGGCATACCGACACATCGACATGCTAGGATAGATCCACTTGACCGCTCATGAGTGGCAAGATCAAAGCGCTCGAACAAAAGAGCTTCTGTTAGCGACGCTAGATGGTATGAGCGCGGCGATGGGAAGACCATATAGCGGGGATAACTCGTTGGGTGTCGCTTGACCAAGGCTCAAAAAATGGAGGTAATGATGAGAAGAGTGATAGCCTCGATGTACCTGACGCTGGATGGAGTCATGGAATCCCCAGATAAATGGTCCTTCCAGTTCTGGAGCGAGGAGTCGGCAAAATTCAAGCTGGATGAGCTGTTCTCAAGCGATGCCCTCCTGCTGGGCAGGGTGACCTATCAGGGGTTCGCGGCCGCCTGGCCATCTATGACCGATGAGGCTGGCTTCGCTAATAGGATGAACAGCCTGCCCAAGTACGTCGTCTCGACGACCCTGGAGGAACCACTCGAGTGGAACAACTCCAGGCTGATCAGGGAGAACATATTGGAAGAGGTGCAGAAGCTGAAGCAGCAGCCTGGGCAGGATGTGCTGATCTACGGCAGTGGCGAGCTCGTGCGCACGCTGATGCAGCATGACCTCATCGATGAGTACCGGCTGATGGTCTTTCCGATCGTCATAGGAAGCGGGGAACAGCTCTTCCAGGGCGGAAGCGGTACTAAGACCCTGAAGCTCAAGGACGTCAAGAGCTTTAGCTCAGGAGTGGTCGTTCTCACCTATCAGGTGTGATCAGGGGTCAAAAAACGCACAGGGGGCATCTGCCGTGATCCATTACATCAACCCCCTATCTGGTTCTGAACGGTAACGGACACGAGGCTGTGGAATTCTACAAAGACGCGCTGGGGCGAAGGTCGTTAGCGTTTCAAACTTCGGAGATATGCCCGAACCTTAAGACCCAACGTATCGAGAGCCTGAGGACGCGAAAGACCGCCTGCTGCACGCCCACCTGAGAGTCGGCAACTCGGATCTCATGCTCTCCGATAACTTCCCAGGTACGCCGTACCAGCTCGGATCACAGGTAACCGTAGTCATCAGCGTGAGCGATGCCCAGACAGCCAGGGAGGTATTCGGGAAGCTGCAGGAAGGCGGTAAGGCGGAGGTGCCACTGTACGGAATGGTGACAGACAAGTTCGGCGTGGGTGCACAGCCCTCCGGGATGTCCACCCCACGCGCCAGCGCACTACAACCAAGAGAGCGTTGAGGATGGAGCCGGAAGACCAGCTTCGCGGTGACCATGCTGGCAGGCCTGGGAGGCTATGCATTTACAGTCCTGGAGGGTATAATTTCACCCATATAACGAGGCGGGTCCGCTAAGCCCTGTGGAGAGCGATGAGCGACGGAGACGAAATAGCCAGCATCGAGTTTTATGAGGTGGATGCCAGCCGGTGGGGGGACTTCGAGCGTTTGTTCGAGAGCCGTGGAGGCCCCAAATACTGCTGGTGCATGGTCTGGAGGGCGAATCGCAGCCAAGCCCGGCGCATCGACGGCCCGAGCCGCAAGGCGGCGATGGCCCAACTAGTAGCATCTGGCGTGCCTGTGGGCTTGTTGGGTTACCTGGATGGTGAACCAGTGGCTTGGTGCTCGGTAGCCCCCAGATCAACCTTCCGCGGACTGGTTGGCGATGGCGACCCGGACGAGGGTATATGGTCCATCACTTGCTTCTTCGCTGTCAGGCGATTGCGCGGCCGAGGCATCACGCACCGGATGATCGAGGCAGCAGTCGAGCACGCTCGTGCACACGGGGCCTCGATCGTGGAGGCTTATCCTGTGGACCCTGACTCCCCAAGCTACCGCTTCATGGGATTCGTGTCGGTATTCAAGGCGGCGGGATTCCAAGAGGTGGGACGCGCTGGTACACGTCGCCATGTCATGCGGTTACAGGTGGGCCCACACACCAAGACGGTCGATGGAGAATAAGGAGCATCAACCCACGCACACGTACATCGCACTTCTGAGAGGGCTCGGTGGGAAGTACACCCTACCGATGCAGGGGTTGGTAGAGATCATGCTGGAGCTGGGGCTGCGGGACGAAGGCCCCACATCCAGAGCGGCAACGCCATCTTCCGGAGCGATAGAGCCTCCACCGGTGAGATCGCCGAGGAGATGAGCAGCGCCATCAACGAGCGATACGGCTTTGCGCCCCGGGTGATCATCCTGACACCAGCAGAGCTCAGGGAAGCGGTGGCCTCCAACCCATATCCCGAGGCCGAGACAGCACCCACGACGCTACACCTGACCTTCCTGAGCTCCGTCCCCGAGCACCCGGACTTGATCAAGCTCGAACGCCTCCGACGGGCTGGCGAGCATTTCCCCTCAGAGGGAAGACCTTCTACCTCCACGCCCCCAACGGTGTGGGGAGATCCAGGATCTTTGCGAGCATCGAGAAGGCGCTCGGCGTGCCAGGCACGGCACGCAACTGGCGCACGGTCTGCAGGCTCATGGAGATGGTTTATCAGTAGCCCTTCCAAACCGGCAGCATCCGCGAACGCTCTTGCATGGGCTTGACCATGCAGGTCTCGTGCACCCCGCACGGCATCAGCAACGAGAAACACAGAGCAGTACTTAGAAAGTTTAATAACGAAAATACTTAAAAGTATTGTCCAGCGCATGATTTTGTGCTACCTTCAGTCTCGAATACTATAAGGAGGTATCTAGATGTCGCGCTTACAGGGCAAAGTAGCACTCATCACGGGGGCCGGCTCCGGCATGGGCAAGGCCATGGCCGAGAGGTTCGCCGCCGAGGGGGCTCACGTCATAGTCTCGGATGTAATCGAGGAGCGAGTGACCTCCACCGTTGAGGGCATCAAGGCGAAGGGGCATAGCGCCAGAGGCGTGGTGGTAGATGTCTCCAACGAGGAGCAGGTCGCCCACATGGTGCAGGAGACGCTGAGCCAGGAGGGGCGCATAGACGTACTGTGCAACAACGCCGGCATCATGGATGGCATGCAGCCCCTGGGCGAGACCTCCGATGAGCTCCTGCACAGGGTGCTGGGGGTGAACCTCTTCGGCCCTATCTACCTCACTCGGGCTGTGCTACCGAGCATGCTGGAGAGAGGTGGTGGGTCAATAGTCAACACCGCTTCTGTGGCAGGACTGTTCGGAGGGCGAGCCGGCGCCGCCTACACCATATCCAAGCATGGGCTGGTGGGGCTCACCAGGAGCGTGGCGGCGGAGTACTGGGATCAGGGGATCAGGTGCAACGCCATATGCCCGGGGGCTGTGGCCACGGCGATCGGCATGGGCAGCGCCACTCCCAACCTCAAGGTTGCCGAGATGGTGCAGAAGCTATCTGCAGCCCATGGCAAGATCGGCCAACCCGAGGAGATCGCCAACCTAGCGCTATTCCTAGCCTCCGATGAGGCCAGCTTCATCAACGGCGCGATCATCGTCGCCGACGGGGGCTGGACGGCGCTATAGTGCAGAGCTTGGGAGCAGGGGCCTACCCCCTGCTCCTCTCGAGCAACACCATCGTCACAAGGCTTGGAAGTAAAAGCTCCTCGTGCTCAGGCAACATCCCATTGACTGGCTCCACCAAGAACTTCCCCTCGAAGAACGCTGGTCTCTTGCGGATGCGCAGCACAGGACTTCCAGATACCTCCAGCAGGTAAGATGGGTTGAGGAAGTAGCCCGTGAACATACCTATCACTGGCACTTCTTCCAATAGGCCATCAAGCAGCTTTATCCAAGGATTCTGTTCATGGATCTCCCCTACCTGCACACCATTGGCATTCAAGATCCTGTAGGTCGCCCTCCATATGGACCTCCCACCTTCCCTTTGCAACGCCCCCAACTGTCGCCCGCTCCTGAGGTCTGTAATGCTGTAGGTAGCATTGAAGTCCAGGATGCGGTCCGCCTTCACCCTGTAAAGGGGGAGGGACTGCCCCTCGTCGGCAAAGATCGTGATGTCTTCCTTCAGCTTGAAAGCTTTCTGCTTGACGTACGCCACAAGAGATCCTGCAGCATCCGTCACCCTTACCTGTGGCCCTATGGACAACAGCTTGAAGGATAAAACTAAAGGATAGCTCGGCAATGTAACCTCCTTACCCTGCATGTCTTTCATTTAATATAGAAGCGCAAGCATCGATGGTGCAACTATTTGCAATCGATCAGGAGAGCCAGCAGGATGAGGGTTTACTGAGCATGCATCCTACTTATAATCATCACGACACGTGGCTTACGCCAAGTGCACCAGCAGAGGAGAAACTAACATGTACACCTATATAGCGTTGATAAGAGGCCTAGGTGGTCGATATACCTTACCCATGAAGAGCCTGGTGAGGATGCTCGAAGACATGGGCATGACAAATGTGGTCACATACATCCAAAGCGGGAACGCTGTGTTCCAGAGCGCCAGTACACACAGGGAGGAAATCGCCCAGCAATTGAAGGCAGAGATAGATCGACAATATGGATTTGCCCCTCACGTAATAATCCTTACCCGAGAGGAGCTAAGAGCGGCGCTCGAGGGCAATCCCTACCCAGATGCGACCTCTTCCCCCAACACTCTACACATCTTCTTCCTGGCCTCAGAACCTGAATCGCCCAGGATAGACAGGCTCGAAGATTTGCGCACACCAAACGAGCGCTTCACGCTACTTGGCAAAGTGTTCTACCTACACGCTCCTGATGGTGTGGGAAGATCCAAGCTGTTCGCCAACATCGAACGCTCGTTGGGAGTCCCAGCCACGGCACGTAACTGGAGATCTGCTACCAAGATTCTAGAGATAGCTGATCAGCTAGAAGTCAGTCGTTAGTTAAAAGCCCCTGGGGACGAGCTCGTCCCCAGGGGCAATGCCGCTATCTGAGTACTACAAAGGCATCTATATTAGTGCGCAGGATACCACCCGCCACCGGCCGTACCTCAAGGACATGCTGTCTGCTAGCATCCACGACACGGGAGAACACTATGAGCCTGCGCATCGTTCTGTCCGCCCGCAGCTTGACGGTGGCAACCCTGACACCGTCAAGATAAACCCTGGCCGAGCCATAAGCAGGCCCCTTAGTGGCCACCCAAGCCACCTTGCGTCCGCGGAATGTGAACCTTATGCCGGTACTGGCTGACCTCACATCTTTCAGCCGAAAGGCATAAGCCATAGTATCTTTGTTAACCCACGACACTCCACGGGTAAGTACCCTCTGGCTGCTCTCTTGGAAGGCATCGACGGTGACGGGCCCCACGTACTCAGTGGTGGTATTGCCCGCCACATCCCTCACCACCAAGCGGAACTTATAGCTCTTGCCAGGTATCAACCTAAGCCTGCTCTCCATCGAGAGAGGTATCCTCAGCCTCGGCACACTCGCTTGAGACAGGAGCACATATGGGCCATCGTTCTCCTTGCGAGCCACGGAGAAGTAAGCTATCCCACTTTGCTCATCCTGAAGCACCCCACTGAACAGGGCAGCTACCGAGTAGGAAGTGCTCCTGAGTCTGGAGCTTGCGCTCACTCTGGTGCCTTCGAACAACGTGCTCACAGAGCCCCTCACCTTCGGAGCAGAGGTATCAAGGATCACGCTATCCCTGGCAACTCCACTAACGTTACCAGCAGCATCTTTGAACTGCGCGTAGACGGTCTTCGTACCGTTCTTGCTAGTCAGGGTCCAGGACTTGGTCGAAGCGTAGGGCTCCCAGGAGGACCAGCTGCTGCCGTCGTTACTGAAGCGCATGAGCTTGACGCCGGAAGCCGGTGATGGATCGCTGGCCGAGATCGCTAGCTTGACGTTCCGGCTGCTGACGTAGTCCGCGCCATCTGGGGTGCCGTCGGGGGCTATCGTCACCGAGCCTGAGGGACTGACGGTATCCAGGAGTATGTCGTCGCTCGCCACGCTCGACCAGTGGCCGTTGCCGTCGCCCCACTGCGCGTACACCTTGTGCACGCCATCTCCAGGAGCGCCCCCATAGGCCGCATCCACCAGAGACCAGGCGATGGTCGGAGCGTAGGAGACGGTCTTGCCAGCCGACAGCACCCCCTCACTGGTCTCCGGCGAGTTGGACAGCCGGACGACAACCGCCCCAGTATCGGCCAGAGCCACGCTCACTGTGGAAGAATTCGTGTATGGGGCCCCGCCTTCGATGCTGACGGTCCCGGCAGGCATGGTCCTGCTGCCGTCGGGCGAGGGTGTGGGGCTGCTCGTGGGGATGGGAGTGGCCGTGGGGGAAGGCGAAGGCACCTGAGTAGGGGTGGGCGAAGGCACCTGAGTGGGCGTGGGTGATGGCGTGGGAGGGATCCCATCGCTTGCACTATACTCCACCGCTCCCAGGTCCGGAGCATCGCCGGAATAACGCTCGGCGATGTTGGGGACCACCACGCCGGCATCGATGAAAGGTGCTCCCTGCCTCAGCGCGAGATTCCCCGCAGAGGGATCCACCAAAGCATTGTCCACCACCGAAGGAGTGACGAAGTTGCCCGCGATGTTGGTGTGATCCGCCCCGGTAGCCGACCTATAGGCCGACAGGTTGGAGGTGTACCTGGTGCCACAGAAGGCCACGCCGCGAGAGGTATCGGTGGTCGCGAAGTGGTCGTAGTCCTCGTTCCAGGCACTCAGGCACGGGGCGCTCCAGGCATACTGCGTCGTTCTGAAGATGTTGTTGCGTAGCCAGAAGCGCTCGGGGGAGCTACCACCACCAGCGAACTGGGCACCACCGTTGGCATCGGGTCTACTAGTCCAGAAGGTGTTGTTCACTACCCATACCCTGGAGGGCACGCTGTCCTCTCCAGAGTACTTGAAGCCCGTGACGCCCACGCCTTTGCTGCCGAAGTTGTCTGCACCTACACCGTCTTTGCCCAGCTGCCATACCTGGTTGCGGAACAGGTATATAGGGCCGTAGTTCACAGGGCCGGTGGACAGGGCTACGGAAGCGTACTCCACCCTATTGTTCCAGATCCTCCAGTTGATCACGCTCTGTTCGGGCTCGAACGCATCGTCCGATATATGCCTGACGAGGTTGTCATGTATATCTGTGTCCTGCATGCCGTAGCGATCGTAGTCCGTGTTGTAATCCCCCACGCCGTTGAAGTAACCATCGATGACGTTATGTCGGACCACCAAACGCTGAGCGCCACCACGACCCCAGATGGCCGTGATCTCCATCGCTTCGCCCACGCGGTTCCAAGTAGAACCGAAGGGCATCTTGAGCCCTCCCTTGATGAAGTTCCAAGGCACAGCATTCTCCCCCCAAAGGCCCTTGACCTCGAAGCGGTTGTACTGCACGGTGTGGTCCTGCGGGTACTGAGAGGGAGTGCCCTGCTCCCCTTGATATCTCAATCGACCGCCGAGCATCAGGTTGTGGTCGAAGACGCCGTTGCGTGCGGTGGCGTTGATGAACTTGACCTCGGGTACCCTGAGCTCGAAGCCCGACAGCCTGGTGTCTGGGCCTGAGAAGGTCAGCCTGGTAGTACCCAGCCAAGCCCAGTAGTCGTTGGGATTGGCATCCCCAGGCAGTCTAAGGTACACATCGTTGCCGAAGCTAGTGAAGCCGTAGTTGTAGGACAGGTTCTGGTACAGCACCTCGGCCCACCCCGCGGGCGTGGACATGGAGTAGCCGTTGTAGGAACCGCTCTTCTTGCTCCAATAGGCTACTAGGAAGGGCACGTCACCAGCCCTTGGTGCTATCGCTAAGTAATCAGCATCGCTGACCGGAGCTCCGGCCCACTTCCAGACCTTGAACGTCTTGCCCGTTACAGGTCCCACGAGGCTAACCTGCTGCCAGGGAGCAGCAGGCCAGGGGCCTGAAGCGCCCGCCGGAGCCGCCACCGCCTGGGTCGAGATAACCGACCTCTGCCCGGCGTTGATGGGTTGGCCGGAGTCGTCTACAGCCGGGTACTGCGCCACGAGGGTGATCGGCTGGCTGCGCGAGAGCGAGGGCGTGGGATAGGTACCAGGCCCCACCTCTACCACAGCCCCCGCTGGCGCGCTCGCGAACGCCTTGCTCAGGGTCCTCCAGGCGCTAGCCCTGCTCTTGCCATCGTTGGCGTCGTTGCCATCGGCCCGTACGAAATAGCTAGGAGACAGCTCGGATGCCGGTCTTATGTTATCGGACCTGGTGGTTACGCTATCCAACAGAGGGTCGGTACCTAACACGCCATCGGGGTCCGCGACATCGACCTTTACCTGATAGCCAGTGCCCGGCTCGAGCAGCACCACAGAGCCGTAGAAGGCGCTGCCGGAGCTCGCGGCTGTCCTCCAGAGAGGCAAAGCCCTCAGCCATGCGTCCGAGCCGGCTCGTCGATAGTACACCTCGGCCGTGGAGTTGCCGTTGTTGTCGCCACTGAACTTCACCTCCACGCCTATGCTGTTGTATGTGGCAGTGAGGCGCATGGACTGCACCGACACCACATCTCCGTCCGCGCTCCGCACCGTGGCGTGCCTAGTAGCCACTGGCCAGAGGAGCAGGATCACAGCCAAGAAAGCACAAATATACCTTCTCATACATCACCTCACTCAAAGTTCTTGCGCTCTGGGAGGGTCATGGAAGAAGTTGCGGTAGACCCGCTTGGAGACCTCCCAGGCAGCCCGGCTAGCTACTTGAGCTCCGTGGCTTTGCGCCCCTGCCTCGCGACAGGTTTGCCTTTTTCTGGGCCTGTAGAATTACGACAAGTTTATTGCATTCAAGCAGCTAACATAATAGTAATTTAGTACCAACGCAATTAGATATTAGGTACTACATCCGGGTTAGTCCCTAATTGATCACGTTGATCTTGATCGTCAAGGCGCTACCAGGTGTTCCCGAACCATCAGAGCTTGTGTAGGGTGTGGCAGTAACCTGGTATGTTCCGCTCGCAGGCGTCCACGACCGGTAGTCTCCGGACAAATCCCCGGCCAGAGCGTAAGGCGCATTCCTCTCGAGCCTGTAGTTGGGATTGGAGTTCAACCCGAACCGCACACTCCCCACCACCGATGGGCTGGTATCCGCCCGGATGTTGAGGTGCCTAGTCGGCAGCTGTGATAGAGAGAGCGTCATGCCGTCCTTGAGCTCCATTATGGGCTGGTCCGTATCGGCGTTGATCAGCACGAACCTGGTAACGGCTAACGAAGAGGTGGTGCTAGCAGACGAGGTCTGAACACTCACCTGATTGCTCCCCGCGGACAGGTTGCCAGCAGCATCGTAAGCCTTTACAACAAAGGTATAGGTCGTGGACGGAGATAGATTGGTCACCGTGTAGCTGGTACTGCTGGTAGCACCGGCCTGAGAGCCGTTGGCATATATCGCGTAGCCCTCGACCGCTACGTTGTCCGTTGAAGCATTCCACTTGAGGGACACGGAGCTAGAGGTCTTAGAGGCAACCGTAAGATTGCTGGGAGCTGAAGGAGGCTGCGTATCGGCTTGCGCCCGCGCCTTCTGGATCAGCACCGCCCAGTCCTCATCCGGAGAGCTGGGAGGAGAGCCAAGGCTCACTGCTCCCCCGGCCGTCAGCGTCCCGGCACGTACGACGAGGTGGTAGAGGCATGGAGGCGAAAGTCCAGGAGTGCTGGCAGACCCATCCCGATAGCTCTCGACGAGCTGAACGCGGTCTCCACATCCTCGAGCTCGATAACTACCCAACGCAAAGCCGTTATCTGGCCGGTGTACCTCTCAGGCG
>JBHORE010000034.1:0-10179 GCA_042408415.1 Thermobaculum sp. | reverse complement strand
ACGCATTGCCTCCGTTTTAGAATTTGACCAGAAACCGGACAATCAATAAGATAATCCAATTGCGGGAATATATCTAGAGATAAGTTAGGGAGGGGAAAATGCAGACCTTGAGAGCCTTGTTTGTGGGTGGGCCCATGTATGATCCTCTTTACACACGCCTTAAGGAGTTCGAAGAGGCTCACAACATCAAAGTAGAGGTAGTAGCCACCCTTATCCATCCAGAGCTTAACAGGACGATCGCTAAGGAGTTCAGTGAGGGTACTGCAGATTATGACCTGATATCTACCCACACTAAATACGCTCCAAGTCAGATGCAGTGGCTTACTCCAGTGGATGATGTATGGTCTATAGATGAACTCTCTAAGTTCAACCCAATGACCCTCGAGTTAGCACGAATTAATGGGGAGCTTTATGGCATACCCAGAAATCTTGATGTCAAGTTACTACACTACAGATCGGACATAATAAGTACCCCTCCTAGAACATGGGAAGAGTTGTACGAGCTTGCAGTAGCGCTTAGAAAGGATGATTTCTATGGCTTTGTCTTCCCCGGGAAGGAATCTGGGTTGTTCGGCCACTTTTTCGAGTTGACTGCGATGGCCGGAGGTAATCTTTTCCCTAATCCTGAACTACCAGAACCGGACGCTGCTACTGATGCTTCCAAATGGGCGATCACTTTGCTGAAGAATCTTTACACACGAGCTGCTCCACCACAAACTCCAGACTGGCATTACGACGAAGTAGCCCAGTGCTTTCGAGAGGGACGAGCGGCGATGAGTACCGACTGGCCTGGTGGCTTTTATACTTACGAAGATCCCAAACTGAGCAAGATAGTAAGCAAGTATGACCTATCCATGTATCCTCAAGGAGTAGCTGGACGCAAGGTGTATTCTAGCAGCCATACCTTTGCCATACCTATTACAGTAAAGGATAGAGCAGCTGCCGTCGAGCTCTTGCGTTTTCTAACATCTCGAGAGTCGCAGGCTTTTGAGGCTAGATTTGGGACTTTGCCTGCGAGGCAGGATTCTCTTGAAGATGCTGAGAGTGAATGCGAACCCGGTACCTTACAAAGCAGAAGATGGTCATTATTGGAAGAAACTAGCAAATTTGCTTTGTTACCGCCTAAACACAAGAACTATCCATTTGTTGAAGACGTTATCTGGCAGAATATCAGACAGGCGCTCGTTGGGAATATAGATGTAGACCAAGCTCTTGAAAACATAAACAAAGAGGGATCAGCTGCGGCTAGAGGGGAGTCTTGAAGGTGTCTGGCTATAAGGTTCTTATAACAGATGCAGAATATCCAGACATATCGGACGAGCAGCGCTTGCTGGAAGAAGCAGGGTGCCAGGTATCTATTGCTCAGTGCAGATCACCGGAGGAAGTCATTCTAGCCGCTGGAGATGCTTTTGCGCTAATGGTACAGTACGCTCCGATAACTTCTGATGTCATCCACGCCCTACCTAATTTGAAGCTAATAAGCAGGGCAGGGGTAGGAGTGGATAGTGTTGATCTGGATGCAGCTAGGGAGAAAAGTGTGTGGGTGGCTAATGTACCTGATTATGGTGTGCACGAGGTGGCGTCGCATGCGGCAGCAATGATTTTGTCCCTGCTACGGCATGTATGCTTCCTGGATAGGAAGGTTAGGGAAGGAGTATGGCACTACCTTTCGACCGGGGAGGTTCACAGAATAAGCGGTCTAACTTTGGGTGTCGTCGGCCTGGGCAGAATAGGTAGAACTCTGGCTAACATGATGGTGCATGTTTTTGGAAGAGTCATAGGTTATGATCCATATCTGCCTGCCAGCGCTTGGCCAGAGAGCGTTGATAGAGTGGAGCTAAGAGATCTATTCATGAAGAGTAACGTGGTATCTCTACACCTACCGCTAACGGAAGAAACGAGCAACATTGTCAACAGAGAGCTTTTTGCCGTGATGCCTGTTGGAAGCTACCTCGTAAATACTGCTCGCGGTGGGCTGGTGAATATGGAGGATCTAATATACTTTCTGGATAATGGTCATTTGGCAGGTGCAGCTCTAGATGTGCTACCTAAGGAGCCTCCTGTAGCTGGAGATCCCGTTATCCATCACCCAAAGGTCATAATCACTCCTCACGTGGCTTGGTACTCTGAGGAGTCTGAGAAGGAACTAAGAAATAAATGGGCCATGAATGTAGTAGCCTTTCTGAAGTATGGCAGACCTTTATACCCAGTAGTGATGCCAGCGGAAAGATCAAGCTGAATATAGGAGACTAGGTATGATCCTTACAAGACATTGGGATAATGACGGTCCTAGGTGGGCCCTCGATGGATACTATATGCCCAGAGCATTCAAACTAGAGATGCTCTTGCAGGTTCCTGCCCCCAGCGTACAAGAGGTGCTTTCCTGCTTGTCCACAGATCAAGAAGCTAATGGGCACATATTGGCACCTATAGAACCCAGTCAAGAAGTCTGGGCCAGTGGGGTGACTTACCTAAGAAGCCGCGAGGCAAGAAAGGCTGAGTCCGAGAGGGGTGATATATACGACGACGTATACGATGCGGAAAGACCTGAACTGTTCTTCAAGGCCATCGGCTGGAGGGTAGTTGGTGACGGGGGCGATGTTGGTATAAGATCTGACAGCGCTTGGAATGCTCCCGAACCCGAATTGGTACTGTTGATCAATAGCCGTATGGAGGTAGTGGGATACACTGCGGGTAATGACATGTCGTCGAGAGATATAGAAGGAAGTAATCCCCTGTATCTTCCACAAGCCAAGGTTTATGAGAGATCGTGTGCGATAGGCAGGGGGATCAAAATATGCCCTGAAGAAGAGATCAGCAGCATTGATATACGCCTCACTATATACAGAGGTGGTAGCTGTGTGTTTGATGCCGAGACTAATACTGCTCAGATGAAAAGAACCCTTAGAGAATTGGTGGACTATCTGAGTAAATCTATGTCGTTTCCCAACGGTGTGTTTCTAATGACCGGTACAGGGATCGTTCCTGATGAGGACTTTACGCTGCTAGAAGGCGATGAGGTTCATGTAAGAGTAGGAGAGCTACAGCTAACCAATAGAGTCATAACTATACCAGATAGAACTAGTTTGATGAGGTGATAAGCCATGAGGCTTGAAGGTAAGAGGGCTATAGTCACAGGGGCTGGATCAGGGATAGGTAAGGCTATTGCTAGCAGATTCGCTCAGGAAGGAGCACGAGTAGTCATAGCTGATATAGATCCGGAAGCTGCAGAAATAGTTGCCAAAGAGCTCGGTGATAACACAAAACCCTATAGGGTTGATGTGAGTAAAGCAGAAGAAGTGCATGAACTTATAAATCATGTCGTGAATGAATGGGGGGGATTAGATATAATGGTCAACAATGCTGGAGTGGGCGTAGCTGCGACCACCCCCGAGACTTCTGAAGAAGACTTTGACCGCATAATAGCCATAAACATCAAAGGAACCTTCCTTGGCATGAAGTACGCGATTCCAGCTATACGGAATTCTGGTGGTGGTTCCATAATAAATATTGCCTCTGTGGCTGGCCTTGTAGGTGTCCCGGAGAGGGCTGCTTATTGCGCATCTAAGGGGGGTATAGTGGCTCTTACTAGAGCAGCTGCTATAGATCATATATCTGAAGGTGTGCGTATAAATTGCATCTGTCCGGGCACTGTTCTGACGCCTTGGATTGAGCGCATAACGGCTAACTACCCTGATCCCGAGGCTGCGAGAGCTGCTATGGAAGCACGGCAGCCTCATGGCAGGTTTGTGATGCCCGAGGAGATAGCTGCCATGGCAGCCTTCCTGGCTTCTGATGAGGCCGGATCGATCGTAGGTGCGGCCATGGTAGTTGATGGTGGAATGACGGCTAAATAGGCTGATCATATATAATTTTGCAATCCACTTTGTAAGGAAGGTGCCGCAAGTGTCCGTCACGATAACTGATATAGAGACTTATGATATCAGGTTCCCTACGTCTAGAAATCTTGACGGTTCTGATGCTATGAACCCCTCTCCAGATTATTCGGCAGCTTATGTGATATTGAAAACCGATAGCCCTGATGGTCTGGAGGGACACGGGTTAGCGTTTACCATAGGTAGAGGTAATGAGATAGTGGTAAGCGCTATTCAAGCACTCAGCTACCTGATACGTGGGTTAACTCTGGAATCCATAACTTCAGATATGGGGACCTTCTGGTACAGGTTGGTTGGTGATAGCCAGCTACGTTGGATAGGGCCCGAGAAAGGGGCTATACATCTGGGACTTGCTGCACTGGTGAATGCCGTTTGGGACTTATATGCAAAGGCTGAGGGTAAACCCCTTTGGAAATTGTTAGTTGACATGTCCCCAGAACAAATAGTGTCCTGTGTTCCCTTTAGGTATATCAGAGATGTTCTCACTCCTCAGGAAGCTCTTGAAATACTCAAGTCTAATGAACCCACTAAGCACATAAGGGAACGCGAGATGCTTGAGAGGGGCTTTCCAGCTTACACTACTTCCGCGGGCTGGTTGGGCTACTCTGATGATAAACTTGCGGCTCTCTGCAGGAGGTGTGTAGCAGAAGGATGGTCGCACTTCAAGATGAAGGTGGGTGCTAATCTTGAGGACGACATAAGGCGTGCTTCCCTAATTAGGGACATAATAGGCTATGATTGTGCACTAATGATGGACGCCAATCAGGTTTGGGATGTCGATCAAGCAATAAGTTGGATGAAAGAGCTTTCCAAATTCGATCCAGTATGGATCGAAGAGCCCACTAGCCCAGACGATATTCTTGGCCATGCCAGGATAGCAAGAGAGATAGCACCTGTGGGTGTGGCTACTGGTGAGCATTGTCACAATAGAGTTATGTTCAAGCAATTCATGCAGGCTAACGCTATTAATTACTGTCAAGTAGATGCCTGTCGGCTTGGAGGAGTAAATGAGGTGCTGGCTGTGCTACTCATGGCAGCCAAGTTTGGAATTCCTGTTTGTCCTCATGCTGGTGGAGTGGGCTTGTGCGAGTATGTTCAACATATATCAATATTTGATTACATATACGTGAGCGCTTCACTTGAGAACAGAGTGCTCGAATATGTTGACCATCTTCACGAGCATTTTGTCGATCCGGTAGTTATCAGAAATGGCAATTACATGCCTCCTACGTCGCCAGGATACAGCATAACCATGAAGAGGGAATCACTGGAGCAATATCAATATCCCACGGGAATAGTTTGGTCTCTAAGCGAATCCTCAGTCTAGAAAGACTATATAGTCTTCTACTTGTGTAGCCTATAGGACCTTTTATCACCTAGAAAGGTCCTATAGGCCGATCTTGAATAATAGCTATTTCTCTAATTGAAAACTTTGCAATATGACCCCGTCGTCCATTGCTGGCAAGAAGAAGGCTTTATCATCAGTGACTATATTACCTGATGAGCTGTACTTTCTAACTTGATCTTCGTTCATTAGGTAATTGCTAACAAGAGTTCTAGAGTCTATCAAATCATCTCTTAGGCCTCTTTTATCTATCAACGAATCAAGGGACAGAACATCCTCTGTGGACAAAGTATGAGGAGTTGCCACAAGTAGCGTATGCGTACCGCCCACGTACCATAGAGTTGTGTGTGGAAACACACTTTGAAATGTTTTGATTATACTTATGTAGTCTTCTTTGGATATATCGTGGATAGGTAACCACTGCACCATAACGCCATCCGGTGATAAGTGAGATCTAGCCAGCTTATAGAACTCTTGCGTGAACATGGCCCAGCTACTACTGTTTGTAGGATGAGTAGCATCTGCAGTTATTATGTCGTACTTTTTATCTGACCTGAGTAGATAATTGCGAGCATCCTCTATTGTTATCTTCAGGCCAGGATACGATAGCACGTTTCTGTTCTCAGGTTGATAGAATTTGGCTGCTTCTACTTGTTGTTCGACTATCTCAACAGCATCTATGTGCTGTATTTTGTGTCTGGATAGAGCCCCTGTTGCTATGCCGTTGCCGAAGCTTAATACTAGAGCAGATTTGGCATCTGGTTTGAGTAATGCAGGTAAGTGTCCCATGAGGTAGAAAGCTCTCATACTATATCTATCTGTCGGCACTTCGTTTCTACCATTGACAAACGAGATCTTCAGTGGTGGGTTAGGTACAATGAATACTGATACGTTGGCATCTACACCTTCCTTGTAGTACACGAGGTAAGGGTTAGTGCCTTCTCTAAATCCTAGAAAAACTCCCTGAGGTAGAAGTAGGGCTCCTATGGCTACTGTTCCTAACAAAGCATAAGCTTCTATTTTGGGAGGATCACCTATTTGCAATAATGCTGTTATGCCTATGAGGATATTCACTAGGGCTAGTATCAGCACAGATTTTTGTAAGCCCATGGTAGGTATGAGTAAGAAACCTACCACTAGGGAACCTATCATTGAAAATACGGTATTAGCTCCATACAACTTACCGGCAGGATTACCTATCTTATACACATTGCTATTGGTGTAGATCCTAGCTGCCAAAGGAAAAGTTGCACCAATAAGAACCGTGGGTACAAATATAGTAAGTGCGGCTGCTATAACTTCGATGGCTATCTCCTGTAAGGCACTGGAAGGTAACCCTATCCTAAGTAGGATAGTTGGTAATCTGTGGAATACATAGAGAGACAAAACTGCTGATACCCCTACGCCAAGCTGAATAATTGCAAAAGCAGATATTGGTGACTTAGCAGACTCTACTAGTCTTGAAGATAGAAAACTACCTATCGATAGCCCCAGAATGAATATTGAGAGAAGGACGGTGAATGAATACACAGAGTTGAGTGTGAAGTTGGATAGTATCCTAAACCATACTACTTCGTAGCCAAGGGATACGAATCCAGATAATGCAAATCCCCAAAAAGCTATATTGACCAATCTCTTTGGATATAGATCTATATTTTGCGGATTAGTTTGGAGTATTCTTAGATCCTTGCTCTGTTTCACGATCCTAGAGGAAATAGCGAAAGCCAGCACAGCGATCACAAGATCTATGATTCCCGAAATCAAAATGGTCTCTCTAGTGCCTAAAAGCCTTATAAGTACTAGTCCAGATAATAGGGCTCCTAGTACTGATCCTATAGCGTTGACTGAATAAAGACTTCCCAGATCTTTACCGCGTTGGTCGTATATAGTATAAGCCTGACTAACTGCTGGGAAGGTCATTCCTATAAGTGTAGTCGGCCAAAGAAGGACCATACACGCTAGTCCAAATCTAAGAAGATTGAATGAGTAGAAACCTGGATTGTACTCGTTGTATAGGCTGGTGTATATAGAAGGCATGAACCTAAAAACAATAGGTGTAAGGAAAGCACAACAAGCTATTAGTAATTGTAAGCACGCATAAAATTTGATTGCGTCGACCCTCTTTATGATCTTGCTTCCTAACCAGCCTCCTAACGCTAGACCTCCCATAAATGCACTTACCACTGCCGCTGCCGAATAGGCGCTAACTCCAAGGGTCAAGCTGAGTTGCCGAAACCAGCTTACCTCATAGATTAGCGAGGTAACTCCCGACATAAAAAACATTATCAATATGATTCCACGGACCTTTATGCTCATACTGCCCCTTTCTAAATTACGCCTTAAAGGGTAGTGAGGAGGGATACGCTCCAATTATCCCTCCTCACTACATGGTTTGTCAGAGTACAGCTAACACTACTGCCCTTCTTCAGCCTTGATGCGTTTGAGGGCGCTATTGAACTGAGGCTCTATCTTCTTCAGGACATCTTCGGCCTTGGCATTTGGATTGTTCCAGAAAGTTGCCAGACCGTTGTCCCAGATCTGGTTTAGCTCATCGAACTTGACCAGCAAGTGGTTAGAAGACTCTCTGCCATGAGAGAATGCACCCTCAAACACCTCCTTCATATCCTCAGGCTTCATGCACTTGGAGAACTGCTTATAGTACTCCTGCATGAGCTTGGTTTGTGTTGGGGGGGTGCCAGTAGCTTCCATGTACTTACGAGCCTGATCTTCACTCACTAGGAACTTGATGAAGGTCCAGGCAAGATCCTGTTCCTCTGGGGAGAGGTTAGCTGTTATGACCCACGGATCCGTGAAGAGCACGGCTCTTCTCTTGGCATCAGGAGTGCCCATTGGAAGAGGCGCTGCGCCCCAGCAGAAGCCATTCGGGTCATCTATCAACGGATGATACGACCAGTGACCCCAACCACCAGTCATGAACATGGCTACTCGTCCAGACTCAAACACTCCACCCAACTGTGTAAGAGCAGACACAGCAGCATTGTTGGGAGCAACCTTATCCTTGTATACCAGGTCATGCATCGCTTGGAAGGCCTTTATGGTCCTGTCGTTGACGACCTGTACACCATCAGAGAAACCAGTCTGTTGAGCTTCGTCTGGGATAATCCAATAGCCCCATAGGGCTCCTATAGCATCAACAGGTGGCCACAAACCATTAGCTGCACCAAACTGCGCCTTGTTCAGGTTGTTGGTGTTCTTGGTAAGCTTCTTGGCGGTAGCAATGAACTTGTCCCAAGTCCAGCTCGTATCATCCCAACTAGTAGGCGGATATGGTACTCCGGCTTTATCAAAGAGTTCCTTGTTGTAGTAGACGAAAGATCCTGTAGTCAGGAAAGGTAGCGCCCAGGTCTTCCCATCTATCTGATAGATCTTGAGTACGTTCGGATCAAACACACTAAGATCAAAATTATCCCTTTGAATCAAAGGGGTGAGATCAGCTATTAGACCACGGATGCGGTCACTTGCAAAACCATCACCACCCCAGTTAGGCGACCAAACATGTAGAGGTTCACCAGCCGCGATCATCGCTTGGCGCTTAACGGCTATATCATCCTGATTTATGCTAAGAATCTTCAGACATATCTCAGGATGAGCTTTCTGGAACTCGGGACGAACTATGTTGGCCTCCCACTGGTTCTCTACTGGACCATTACGAACCATCCACACTAGTTGCTTTTGATCAGGCTTGCATTGTATATCAGGAACCCCTGTGGCCTGTCTTGCGATGGCAGGTGGTGTAGCAACTATGGTCGGAACTGGGGTATTGCTGGCTCCGGTCTCACCTCCCATCCCACCAGTGTTGGATGCTGGTTGTGATGCAGTGGGGGTATTGGACCCAGCCCCCCCGCCGCATGCAGCAATGACCAACGCTACTATCATCAGGTATACAAACAAGATTGGAAGTTTGTGCTTGGTATACCAGTTAGTAATTCTCGGCATTAACACTACCCCTCCTTCGAATAATTAGAAGGCTTATAGTTTATAGAACGTAGTTGTCACTTTCTTTTGATGTACATAACAGAAGGCAACCCGATCGATCACCCCCTTCTCAAGCCTCTAGCGAAGTGTTAGCCCTTCACTCCGCTGATGACTATGCCCTGTATAAAGTACCTTTGAGCCACAAAGAAGACTATTACTGGAGGTAACACAGTTACAAGAGAAGCAGCCATTAATAGATGCCAAGCTGTTCCTCCAAAAGGTGCTCGGAACTGTTGTAAACCTAAAGATACGGGGTACTTTGCATTGTCATTTATATAAAGCAACGGTCCCATGAAGTCGTTGTAGTGATACATGAAGCTTAGGATGGCCACAGCCCCAAGCGCAGGTTTAGAGAGAGGCAGTATGATTCTAGCCCATATATTTAAGTAGTTTGCTCCATCCATAATGGCAGCTTCTTCATAATCCTTAGGCAGGCCCCTATAAAATTGTCTCAACATAAATATCAGATAGGAGCTGCCAAAGAATTTGGGCACGATCAGGGGCGCGTAACTATTTATCCAGTCAAGTCCGAGAAAGTGCATGCGGTCAAGTTTTACGAACATAATATATTGCGGGATCAGAGTTACCTGCCAAGGCAACATCATAGTAGCTAGTACCAGCAGGAAGAGTATATCCTTCCCGGGGGCTCTAAGTCGTGCGAATCCATACGCTATGAAGGCGCAGGAGAGCGTTTCTCCAATCATAGCCATTAAGGCGTAGAACATAGTGTTCTTGAAGTATGTAGGGAATGGGTTCTCGGTAGAGAAGAGAGCATCCTTAAAGTTTATCCATTGTGGATCTGCTGGTATCCATGTAGGTGGGAACCTGGCTACTTCCGCTCTGGTCTTTAGAGCGGTTGATAGCATCCATGCAACAGGGAACAGAATTATGATAACTCCGATTATACAAAGAACAGTAGCTCCTATAGTGATGGCTCTATCT
>JBHORE010000032.1:0-14598 GCA_042408415.1 Thermobaculum sp. | reverse complement strand
ACGCAAGAGTAGTATTTGGTTTGACATGCTAGCTACTGGCTCCATATAATTTCATCTGAGATTTATAGGGGTATAGCTCAACTGGTAGAGCACCGGTCTCCAAAACCGGCGGTTGGGGGTTCGAGTCCCTCTGCCCCTGCCATCATCCCCTCCTTACCTGACAGCTACACCTCCTAACTACTGCTGTCAGCAGCCAGGAGTCCGTTGCCAGAGGGAAAGCTAGCAGAAGTGGTTCAATCTTCATACCAGCAGCTTATCCCTCTGGCAACGGGGCTCCGTTTTGTGATTCTCTTACAGAGATCTGCCAATCACTTCGTTCCCTCCAGCTGAAACTAGAGGCAAGACAGGATAGTACGCATGGAGCATCATGATGAGCACATTGGGACTGGTGCCTACCTTGTACCAACTGAGCTGCCCTTAACAGTAATCCGGCATGAGTGCGTTACATAAACTGGGAATCCAGATATGGTAGGAATAGCACACTATAGACCCTCTACGTATTGCAGTGTCTTAGCCCCTGAATTTAATACCCTAGGCCATACCCGAATGGGTAAAGAGTCTCTTGTGGGTTGTTTGCTCTTGGTATGCGTACTGGTAGCTTACCTGCTGGAGAAGCTTTCCCAAACATTACCCTCACAGCTGCTCGCAGAGAGACGGGATTATAGCTATAGGTTGCTACATAGGTCTTAGCGCTCGTAACGTAAGCTATGTCATATGGGAGCTCGACTGAAAGTACTATTACTGGTCTACCTGTCTGTATCAGTCCCTTCACGAGCTCTCTTTGTGACTCATCCCATTGAAGGTTTCTGGTCAACACGACTACTAGGCTCTGCTGCCTAGCTAGGTAAAGCGCGTGATTACGCACGTTGAGAGATGGGTGATCTCCTGTAGAGTACCTTGTGACTCTTACACCATAGCTGGACATCTTTGCAGCTACTTCCCTTGTGGGTTCATATCCCCAACCTGTTACCAATACTGTTCGACCTGAATTAGGTTTTAGTGGGAGCACTCCAGAGTTGCGAATGATAGTGATGGTGTGGCTAGAGATGTCGGCGGCGCTAAGGATATGCCAGTGAGTCTTGACATGGCTGCTTACTGAGTTCGTATCAACGTAGGGATTTGTTGGCAACCCCAGTCGCGCCTTAAGTTCGAGAATACGTAGCACCGAAGCGTTTATGCGGGAAACGCTTATTTCTCCTCTTTCCACAGCATTGACCACAGAGTTTATCGCTAGGTTTAGATCTGGAGGCATAAGTAGCAGATCTGCTCCAGCCTTGATGGCTTCCACTGGCACTCTGCTATCTGGAAACATCTGCCGGACTCCCGCCATCTCTAGAGAATCTGTCATTATCACGCCTTTGTATCCGAGCTGCTGGCGAAGCAAACCCGTCAAGATTGGTTTGGAGAGAGTTGCCGGTCTACCCGATGAATCAAGCGCCGGGACAACTATATGCGCGGTCATTATGACGTCAACCCCTGAGTTAATGGCAGCCCTGAACGGAGGCAGATCTATATCCTCTATCTGCCTCCTAGTATGCTTTATGACTGGGAGTCCCGTATGGCTATCGACATTTGTATCGCCATGTCCTGGAAAATGTTTGGTTGTTGCGGCCACGCCAACGCTTTGGTATCCTCTCACCTGCGCAGCTGTTAGTCTGGCTACTAGCCATGATCTATCCCCAAAGGATCTCACACCTATCACTGGGTTGAACGGATTGGTGTTTACGTCAGCATCTGGAGCTAAGTTCTGATTGATCCCTAGAGCTCTGAGCTCTTTGCCAACTATGTAAGCGGCTCTAAATGCATATGTTTTTTCCCTTGCAGCTCCCAATGCCATGCTCCCAGGGGATTGAACTATTTGAGATGATAGCCTGGATATTACACCGCCCTCCTGATCTGTAGATATAAGTGCTGGAACTGGTACTCTTTGGCTCATGGAGCTTCTTTGTATGTCGTTCGACAACCTCGCTATCTGTTGAGCACCTTTGATATTCCCAGCCCATGTGAAGTATATGATGCTGCCCACGTGATATCTCTCGATCAGCTGAGAGGCGTTGTCTACTCCATATAGCTTTCTGTTGGCGTTTACGGCCCAAGGATCCTTATTGTAAGCACTGTCACCATATACGTACACGACAAACATCTGCCCTATCTTCTCTCTAAGGGTCATTCTGGCCAGAGTGACCTCCGCCCAGTCCGAGGACGCATAAGTCGTAGAAACTCCCTGGTGGATCACATCTTGGCAAGCTGATATTCCTATCAGCATAAGGATAAAAGTCACTACCAGTAATCTTTTGAGTGTGGTTATCATCTCGTCATCTACGCTTCTTAGAGTATCTGCTGCTTGAGAGCTCTTAGCTTTTTACATAAATATTGCTCTCTTCTGATAAGGGAAACAGCTCAAGCAACTAAAAGGTTACGATTGCCTTCAACAGTTTGGGGAGTTTTGTACTAGACTAGTAGAGCAGAAGAAAAAGAAGGAGGAGAGTCCCGTTAGATGGATCAGCCTATCAGAGTTGGGGTGGTTGGTTTAGGTTTTGCTGGTAACGTACATACGATGGCCTATAAAAAGATCCCTGGCGTGGAGGTGGTTGCCCTTGCAGGACTTGAGGAAGACCGCCTGCAGCTCATGGGAAAAGAGTACTCTATCCCTAACCTCTATTCTAGATGGGAGGATCTGGTTGCCAGAGATGATCTGGACGCTGTCAGTGTGTGTACGCCCAACTACTTACACGCGCCTGTAGCTATAGCTGCCCTTGAGAGCGGCAAGCATGTCTTGTGCGAGAAGCCTTTAGCTCGCAACACCGAAGAGGCTCAGTCGATGGTGGATGCGGCATTGCGCAACAGAAGAGTGTTACAGACAGCATTCAACCATCGCCAGCGCGGCGACATCATGATCCTCAAGCAGTATATCGACAGTGGAACGTTAGGCAAGATTTACTATGCCAAAGGTTATTGGATGCGTCGTCAGGGTATTCCTGGTCTCGGATCATGGTTCACCAGTAAGGAGTTGTCTGGTGGTGGACCACTCATAGACCTCGGAGTGCATGTGTTGGACCAGCTGATGTTCCTTTTGGGTGAACCGGAAATCACTACCGTTAGTGCTTCGACATATGCGGAGTTTGGTCCCAAGGGCAGAGGCGTACGTAGGAGCGGTCTCCAGAAGATGTTTGTCGGAGCTAATTTTGATGTGGAGGATTTGGCCACTGCCTTTATGCGTACAGAGGATGGGGCCACCGTGTGCCTTGAGGCTAGTTGGGCCGTGCAGGCAGATTATGATGATGATTTTGGACTTGATTTATATGGTACAGAAGGCGGCGCTCAGATGCGAGTGAAGCGTTATGGTTGGCAGGATACTTTGCGCATATTCACTGATCATGGGGATATTCCAGTTACTATAGCACCCCAGACCTGGCAGGGTACAGGGCATCAAGCTGTTGTAGAGAACTTTATAGATGCTATACGCAGTGGTAATTGGTCTGCTCACGCTGGCCACGAAGGGCTGAGACGTGTTCAAATAGTTGAAGCTTGCTATAAATCGGCGCTTGAGGGCAGAGAGATAAGTTTACAAAGCATTAGGCAAAATGTTTAACATTTGTCTATATTGCGGTCTCTACTCAGCAGAGAAGGCCGTAGATCTAGATTCGTCTACGGCCTTCTGTCCCTATTGTGGTGAGGGCTACCAGTTTGTCATGAAGATGCTGTATGTGATAACCGGAGCCAGTGGTACTGGTAAGAGCACCATATGTTTGCAGCTGGCCAAGGCGCTTTCTGGTCGTTACATAGTGCTTGAGACTGATATTCTTTGGGGAGAGGTAAGGGTAAAACCGGGGGATAATTATGCTTCATATACCAATGTCTGGTTAAGACTAGCTAAGAATATACACCAAAGTGGTATTGGTGTGGTACTCTGTGGATCCTTGTTCCCTCCTACGGTGGAGTGCTGCCCGGAGCGGAGGTATTTCTCTAGGGTCAACTACCTTGCCTTAACGTGCAAGAATGACATCTTGCGGAGTAGGCTCCTGAGTAGGCCTGATTGGAGAGGCTCCTCGGATGAGGCTTTCATAAACAGAATGCTGGAGCTCAACGGATGGTTCCTATGTGAGGCGGGTATCGGCAATCCACAAATTACCTTGTTGGACACTTCATGCATGAACGTACAACAGGCGACTACCAGAGTCGTAGATTGGGTCCTAGCTTCTGAGGTCTGGCCATGATAAGCGTGGATGTACTTATTCCCACCATGAATAGACTTGAGTCGCTGATCATGACCCTTAGCGGAGTGGCTTTACAAAGCAGAACTGATTTAGGGGTGATAGTAGCTGATCAGAGCGACGAGCCTGCTACTTGCTCTGAAGTCGTTAGGTCTCTTTGCAAGTTAATAGAAGCTAGAGGTAACAGGGTGTGTTGGTATCATCGTAAAGAGCGTTGCGGAATTGCAGAGCAGAGGGATTTTCTCCTAAGGTCTTCGAGTGCCGATGCCGTCTTGTATCTTGACGACGATGTCATCATGGAACCTTGGGTTGTAGAGAAGATGGCGGACGTGCTTGAAGAACAGGATTGCGCGTTTGTGGGAGCCTTCCCAACCCAGCCTACGTATATCGATGATGTAAGGCCACACCAACAGCATATAGAGTACTGGGCTGGTAGAGTGCGACCAGAGATAGTGAATCCTGGTGATCCCGAGTGGCATCGCGCCACTCTTCATACTGCAGCTAACCTCTTTCATGTGGCTCAGGGCTTAGGTCTACCTCCTGGCGATGTTCGCCTGTACAAAGTAAGTTGGATAGGCGCCTGTGTCATGTATAACAGGAGGAGACTTCTGGAAATAGGAGGGTTTTCTTTCTGGCGCAGGCTGCCTCGTAAGCTAGTAGGTGAGGATGCGCTGGTACAGAACATTCTCATGAGGCTTTGGGGTGGGTGCGGGATTGTGCCATCGGGTACTTATTTTGCTGAGGTGCCTAGTAATTTTCCTGATCAATATCGCTCTCGTGACCATCATGCTCTAATGCTTCTGCCTGAGCTGATCAAGAAATATGCGCCCCATACCCCGATGCCAAAACCGGATGCATGGAAGTACTGGTAGAGTATCTGAGGTTCATTACTAGTAGCTGACTGAGCAGGTGTGAGACCAAATGTAGCTCTTTGGTCTCACACCTGGGTCTACTTTATGTCAGATAGAGAGGTGTATAAGAGCATATCGTGACTACTCTCAGCAAGCACCAGGTAATGCCATAGGCTTATTTCCTGACCACCTGATAGTTTTAGCTTATGATCTGCTGTTAGCTTCGATTCCTCATTGCCTCCTGAGTATCCGGTTATTACGCCTTCATTTCCGGTTACTAGCCCTAGCACTTTACCGTCGCTGTACTGTACTCCCATGGCCCTAGTGTCGCTCATGTCTGGCATGTCTTGTAGCCCAGGGATAACCACAGGCTCCTTATATAATCTGAGAAGAGCAGGGAAATCCGGTTCGATAGCAGGATTGACCTGTAAGGAATAACTTATGTTCCTCTCCGGACCCGTGTTCCTTAGTACTGTATTAACGAACAGTATATTACTGTCGTGCGTAGTCAAGTAGCTGACCTCGAATCTCAAACCTAGAAGGCTATCGTGTTCAACAGTAGTCGTAAGCTTTATCCCGTGAAGTGGGATCTGGGAGTCCAGGTGAGTATGATATTCGTCTACTACGAACTTGAGTCCTGCCAGCCTCCCCAGTTGGCTAGGATGATAGCCTCCTTGTTCCCATAGTACTGGATAAACACCTCCGTACACCGGATAGGCCCATTTTCTTGGTTTGGGCTCGGGGAAGTTGTGATAAAGCCATTGCTTGCCATTGGCTTCTAGACTGTAGATAGCGCCAAGGATTCGGGGCCACACGGAAAATGTTATCCAGTTGTTATCTATAACCCAGACTTCTTCGGCCTTCTCTTGGGTTTGCGTGATTCTGACTTCGCCTGTATTGCCAAGTACTATAGTGGGAGCTTTTACCTTGCCTGTGTATACAGGAGACTCTACAAGGGCTTCTATCTCTCCCGCGCCTCTGGGCTTAGTAGATGTTACGGTTATACTGGCTGATGCGGCTTTGATGCTACTAACGCCTTGAAGAGTGGCCTCAGCCGGCAAGGCTTCAAATCCATCATTGCCCTTGAGGCTTATTTTCGCCTGTACCTCACGTGGGTTGAACGACCTGAAGGTTAGCTCCGCTCTACCTTCCTGGTTGTAGACCCTTATAGGTTTGGGACTAATTCTCGGCCCTACGTAAGGTTCTTCGTCCGTGGACTCTATATTCTTGTTGTTGCGGTACAGCCACTCTTTCCTTATGTCTTGCCACCCGCCAGTGTTGAGAATCAGATCTATCTCTCCTGTGTTCATAGCCTGTCCTGCCTTGAGCTGGTGTTCTGGCCACTTGAGGGAGAAGTCGTACCACTCTGGACATCTAGCTTCGTAGTTCTCATCCCACAGCAGACCAATAGTCCACTCGCCCGTCTCTATGGCTGCCCACCTGCAGTCGGGATTCATCTGGTAATGAGGTTGCCATTCGGGTAGGTAAACCTCTTTCAACCTTACACTGCGAACTCCCTCAGGAGTTTCAAAGTAGAGATGCCTAAGAGTATTGCCTGTTTGTGGCGATATAGAGGTCATCAGCCCGACTTGCTGCTTCTCATCGTTGTTCAGTACCTTGTAGCTTATTTTGAGGCGACCATCAGCATAGAACCTGTATAGCCTCTCTATAACCGCCTTAGGCTTTGATCTGAGTACGATAGTGGACCTTGCTATTATGCTTTGTCCCTCAAACGATACATCCCTTTCGGACTTATGCTCAATTGATGCTTCAGGCCAATATGGCGGGCCAGGACTGATGGAAACATCTATTATCTTGCTACCCGTTCTCCTGTCTGCGACAGAGAGCTCATAACCCTGCAGATTCAGAGAGAGTTCAAGCCTATCCGTATATATGCGTAGAGTGTTATCCCTCTCATGGTAGTAGATGTTGCCGGGCGTCACAGCCACTAGCTCGAAGTTTTCTTCCCTATGATCTCCGTCTTGTGTCCGACACTTTACGATCAGTTTATGTGAGCCGTTACGATCTGCTTGCAGATCAATTGGAATATGGGCCCATTCTCCAGCGTCAAGTGCGATGGAGTCTACCTGCAATTGGGCTTTCAAGCCTGCTGTGGCATCTATGCTGATCTGCAAGTTTGCACGTTCGGGAGAGAGATTTCCTACAGAAAGCAGGGCTCTTTTAATCCTTTGCGGCTCCAGTAGCACATTGCTCAAATGTATGTCGATCTTGGGCTTTACTTTGATATAGCCTTCGAGCTCGACCTTATGCTCTCCAATGGCTACTTCCAGCCTCAATGAGCTGTTTCCACCTTTGCCCTCAGAAGCCTTTAACTCTATGGGTACGTTTTTCTTCTCAGCAGGTGCAAGGATCAGCGGGTGAAGCCCCTGAGCTTCCACGCTACCCTTGCCACTGGCCACCACGACTACTTGTAGGAGATCTTGTGTTCTGTTCTCAGCGACCAACATAGCCTTCTGACTCTCGCCAGTGGTCATGTTGGACCTTGGAATCTCCAATGACAGGTACAGCTTTGGAGTGTCCAGGGTAACGAGTTTGTTAGTCTTCTGGTCGAATATGGCAGTTAGGTTGCCCAGTGGAGACTCCCAGCGATAGGTATAGATAAGTGTGCCGTTGCTATGTCTTTCCTCGTCTACCCCCAGCTGGAGGTCCCTTTTCATATGGTCGTACCAGTCAATCTGGTCGAAGTACCACTTGGTCAGCGGATGCGATAGCAGCAGCGGGAGGAAGTTCCTTAGCTCGCCAAATCCGGATGGCTCTGGTCCCCAGAAGAAGCCAGTCTTTTTGTACAAAGGCACGGCGCGAGTATTGCCAGGCCATGTATGTAAGGTTACAGTCTCATAGCCAAGCTCCACACAACGTTGGATGGCGCGCTTAAGAAGCTCTCTGCCCACGCCTCTACCGTGATAGCTAGGATCGCTGTTGAGGAGCCCTATATACCCGGATTTTTCCTCCTGTGGCACCTCCAATAAGTTAATGAAACCTACTACCTTGCCATCTGCCCATGCCAGATAAGTGCTGTTTATCCTCTCATCCTGACTCATGCGCCTGAGCGCGTCTTCAGGAACGGTTTGGCCGAAAAAGAAGCCTCCGGGCCATGCCGGGTCAGAGACTTTGAACAACCTTACTATCTCTGGAATATCGGATTCCCTGAATTCCCGTATCTCAAAATCCATTATCTTTACCCCTAGAAGTAAGTCCCCAAGCCTTCAAGTATAGCATCCAGCCTTAGATTACAACTCGCCCACTCCATCCCCATCGCAGTATATAATTACTTGAAGTATCTACAGGTTCAGCCAGCTTTTACTTCACGGCAGCCTGTTTGGTGCTAGGATCATGAGTGATAGGGAAAGAATCAGGCTTACATCTTTAGCTTCATGTGCTGGTTGAGCGGCCAAGTTAGGTCCTGGTGACCTGGCGCAGGTTCTGCAGCCATTTACCAGTCGCAATACTTCTAATCTGCTGGTGGGCCTGGATGTGGCAGATGATGCTGCGGTCTACAAACTAGATGAGGAACAGGCTCTGGTGCAGACTGTTGACTTCTTTCCTCCGATAGTTGACGATCCATATACATTTGGTGCTATAGCTGCCGCTAACTCGCTCAGCGATATTTATGCTATGGGTGGAAGACCTATTCTTGCTTTGAACGTAGCTGGCTGGCCGGGTAATTTGCCTCTTGACATGCTAGCGCAGATGTTTAAAGGAGGAATCGACAAGGTTGAAGAGGCAGGCGCCGTGATAGGTGGTGGTCACACAGTTATGGATCAGGAACCTAAGTACGGACTATGTGTGACCGGAATCATACACCCAGAGAAAATAACTACTAAGGGAGCTGTGAGACCCGGCGATCTACTGATACTTACAAAGCCTCTGGGCACCGGAGTGATCACTACAGCCCTGAAGAATGATAAGGTTAGGGATGTAGACATACAAGCTGCGGTGGATAGCATGCTAAGGCTAAATAAGGTGGCGTCTGAGCTAGCGGTCGAGCTAGGTATAAGAGCTATGACGGATATTACTGGCTATGGTTTGCTTGGTCATGCATTCGAGATGTCGGAAGCCAGTAATGTCTGTCTCAATATAGAGCTGTCTAAGCTTCCTGTCCTGCCTGGTGCGTTGGATTATATCAGGCAGGGTATATATCCAGGGGGTCTGAATCGCAACAGAAGCTACCTTACTGGCGAGCAGGATGGCAGGAAGAGAATAAGCTACGATAGCAGTGTTGTTGTGGACGAGAACCTCATCAAGCTCGCTATGGACCCTCAGACATCTGGTGGTTTGCTCATCGCTGTGCCACAAGAGCAGGTAGATGAGTTTACTGCTCGGGCTGAGCAGAGAGGCCAGCCGGTATGGATTATAGGTTTAGCCAGCGAGGGCTACGGCGTACGTTTGCTCCCCTGAGCTGTGTTCTGAGCCAAGGAGCTAATTATCCTGGCGATGGGAGATTTCCCCATCATCTTTAGTATCTCTTCGCCTTTGATCTTTTCCTTTGAGTTTGGATCTTCTGGTATAAGCCTGTTGATGACTCCGAGCATATCTGTTGTTATGCCTGGTATAAGTCCATGAATCCTTACTATTAGATGTGCTGGCCAGGAAAGTATCTTCTCGCTGGTAGCTCGCCTTGTAGCCTCCACGATCTGTTGAGCTGCGACTTCTGCATCCATCGACACTACCGGCATTGAAGCTCCAAGCGAGAACCATGTGAACTCGGCTTTGTGCTTACCCTTGAAGTGTGCTCCCAAGTGTGAGCCGGTTCTCATGAGTCCCGGTACGACCGTGATCACGTACACCCCATGCCTCTTCATCTCTGCTCTGAGTCCCTCGGAAAAACCCACCGCTGCAAACTTGGCAGCGGTATAAGGCAGTAGGTGGGGGACACTTACTTTCCCTCCTACGGATGTGATATTGACTATTCTGCCTGCTCTACGCTGAATCATCTGCGGCAGCACGGCCATGGTAGTGTAGAACATGCCCCAGTACATTACGTCCATAGCCTGCTGGAAGTCTTCTAGGGTCATGGTCTGCACAGGGCCAACCACCATTATGCCTGCATTGTTAACTAGTATGTCTACTCTTCCAAAGTGCCTGGTCACCTCATCAACCATAGCATTTACCTGGTCGCGATCAGAGATATCACACTTGACGGCTATTACCTCTGCCCCTTCACCCTCGAGCTGAGTTCTAGCCTTCTCAAGCTCCTCTTCGTTTCGGGCGCATATTGCCACTCTGCAACCCTCACGAGCGAACGCTTTGGCTATCAGGAAGCCGAGTCCTCTTGAGCTTCCTGTTACAAGCACCACCTGTCCTCTCAGGTCTAACTCCCTTCTGCGTCTTATAGCAGTGCCTGCCACAACCCCAAGCATGGATGCTGCTAATAGCATGTTCTTCAGTTTCATTACGTTTGCTCCATTAGAAAATCTGCGCTTGAAGTCAGCAATTGATGTACCAAGTATTATGGACGTGCGGTGCCTAACGTAGGAATCCACCTTCGGAATGGATCACTTGCCCAGTGATCCACCTGGCCTCATCAGATGCCAGGAACGCTACCAGCCTTGCAGCATCCTCAGGTAGCCCGATCCTGCCCATTGGGAACCTCAGTAATAGTTCACACTTGAGTTCTTCGCTCATCCATCCAGTATCCGTTGGCCCTGGATTTACAGCGTTTACAGTTATTCCTAGAGGGGCAACGTCCGGAGCAAGAGACCGGGTAAAGGCTTCTATTGCTCCCTTAGTGGCGATATAAGCTAGTTCCTTAGGCATCGCTCCAAGTGATTGTCCTGAGGTCATATTTATGATTCGACCTCCCTCGCCCAGAGTGAATCGCCTTGCAAACTCCACAGATAGAAGTATAGCTGCGCGCATATTGACTGCATAATGTGCATCGAGAAGTTCAGCGGTTAGCTGTTCATAGCCGTCATTTATAGAGTAGGCGGCGTTGTTGACAAGGATAGAAGGGGGGCCTAGCTCTTGCTCAACCTGGTCTAGTACCTTTTGAGGGGTGTCAGGATTAGATAAGTCTGCCTGTATGCTGAGAACCCTAACGCCACAGGACTCCAGCTCTACCTTCAGAAGCTCAGGCCCTTCTTCATCTCCTCCCCAGGGCATGTTGCGATCATAAGCGTTCCAATGAGTAAAGGCAACGTCAGCCCCACGTCTGGCCAGCTCGCGACAGATCGCCGCCCCTATACCTGTCCTTCTGGTAGCTCCCGTCACTATGGCTATCCTGCCTGCAAGGTTTCGCTCAGCCATGGAGCACCTCCTCGTATTCCTCAAGACTGTTGTAGGTTATTAATTTACCATCACACATGACCTCGAGTCTGTTTACCCCTACTTCTTTGAGGAAGTATCTATCATGAGATACCAGCAATAGTGGACCCGTGTAGGAAGATAGAGCCTCCTCCAGGGATTCGATAGCTGGCATGTCTATGTGACTGGTCGGTTCGTCGAGTACCAGGAAGTTTGCTCCTGATGCTGTTATGAGAGCTAGAGCCAGTTTGATTCGCTGCCCGTAGCTTAGATGCCTTGCTGGTTTAATAGCTTCGACCCCTTGAAACAGGAACTTGTGCAGGTAATTACGTGCATCCACCTCGTGCATGTTCACGTGGGAACGAAAGAGGTCAATAACCCTCTTATCACCTGATACCTCTAGAAGGTCTTGTGATATATAGCCTATTCTTACTCCTTGTCCTATGGTTATGTGCCCCTTGTAGGACGCTAGACCTAGTATGCTTCTTAGGAGCGTGCTCTTCCCGGATCCGTTTGGACCCATTATTGCGACGCGATCTTTACCTCTGAGGTGAAGCGACAAATTGTCGATCACTCTTTTGCCATCGAATTCTACTGTCAGTCCTTGTATATCCAGGATTGTCCGGTTATCATCGATAGCTTCTTTCCCAAGATCCCTCAAGTCTAAGCTCCATTCTCTTGGGGGCCTATCCACTTTGTTTTCTTCTAGGTACCTCTCAAGTCTTCGTTCTCGAGCCTTTGCTTTAGCGGCTACCTTCTTGGCCAAGCGACGTGCAGTATCGTTGTTGGTTTTACTTTCGGTGCTCTTTGCTTGTTCCCTGGTTCTCCTGATGTCCTGCTGTATACGCTCGGTCTCTGCTTTGAAGTCCTGATATCTCTCCAGAGTCTTAGCTTTCTCCAGAGCAGATAGTCGAGCATAGGTGGTGTAGTTTCCAGGCCATGTCCTTATGCTACAGGTTCTCTTGTCTAATTCGAGAATACTCTCTACCGTTTTATCTAGGAATCGGCGATCATGAGATACTACGATATAAGACTTTGGGCTCTTAGACAGGAACTCCTCCAACCACAACAGCGAGCTAAGGTCCAGATAGTTAGTGGGCTCGTCGAGCAATAGGATGTTTGCATCTGAGAGTATTATCTTGGCTATAGATAGCTTGGTTTTGTTTCCCCCTGAAAGGTGACTTACAGGTGTATCAAGTTCTCCATCAAAGCGCAATCCTTTCAATACTGCATCTACCTTGGCTTCAAGTTCATATCCACCAAGCAAATCGAACATCTCCCTGAGCTTAGCGTATTGATCCAGCAGGCCCTCTATCGATTCATCATCGGTGTAAGAGAGCTTTCTTTCTAACTCGGATATCTGCTCTTCAATGGTATATAACCCCCCTAGCGCCTTATCTATGGATTCTTTCACTGTAAGTTCTAGGTCGCTTTCTGGGTATTGTGGTAAGTAGGCAACTCTGCCATTAGGATCTATCCAAATACTGCCCGTATCAGGGGCCTCTAGCCCTGCGATCAGCTTCAACAAGGTAGACTTTCCTGACCCATTAGCTCCCAGCAAGCCTATATGCTCATCTGAACTAACCACGAAAGATATATCCTGTAGCACTACATGCCCATCGTAAGATTTGCTTACATTACTGACCTTCAACATAGTCCGTCTCCGTTAGGGATTTTCTCGGCTGCTTGAAGCAAAAAATAATAGCCACAAGAGGGATCTCTTGTGGCTATAGGGCGATCTAGCTTTTATGCTTTCTAGATTGTGACCAAAACTTATACCAGGATCGAGCATATGCGCAGAGGAATAAACCTCAGAACATAAGTAAGCTATGATCGCCCGATCCTAGCTAAGCAAGCCTCCAACCTCCAAGATTTTTCCTAATTATACATTATCTATCTGGTTAGTGGTTGTAGTACGGTTTCAGCAAACGGTTGTAGCCTTTCCGGATGATCGAAATCCCACCACTGTAGCATTATCTCCTGCAGTCCTGCCTCCTCGTAAGCCTGCAGTTGCTCCAGCACTAGATCTGGAGTGCCCGCTATCCAGTTTTGCTTTTGGATCTGCCGCACTGTCTCCAGAGTACTTAGATTGCTCAGCTCAGATCTTGTACGTTTTAGATCTGCTATCTTTTGATCCAGCTCTTTGTCATCGGCAGCAAACAGTAGGTTCGTCATCATAGTGCGTCGAACATCCTGCGGGCTTCTTCCTTCTCTTGCCAAGAGCTCATCAAGAGTTTCGGATCTGTCCTTGAAATCTTCTGGCGAAAGCCATACACCATTCCAAACTCTTGCATACTTAGCGGCGAGAGGGAGAGTCTTCTTCTTGCCATTTCCACCCACTAGTATAGGTGGACCTCCGGCTCTGCTTGGTCTGGGTAGCAGTATGGCCTCTCTTAACTTATAGAACTTCCCATCAAAGGACACAGGAGAGTCGCTTGTAAGAAGCAGGTGTACGACTTGCAGAGCTTCTTCAAATCTTCTAGTACGTGTGGGAACATCGCCCAAGTCGTAGCCGAACATTCTATGTTCTCTTTCCTGCCAGCCTGCACCAACTCCGAGTATGAAGCGTCCACCACTAAGAT
The DNA here is from genome assembly GCA_042408415.1 of Thermobaculum sp. Classification (GTDB taxonomy): domain Bacteria; phylum Chloroflexota; class Chloroflexia; order Thermobaculales; family Thermobaculaceae; genus Thermobaculum. The sequence goes on along the minus strand of JBHORE010000032.1, from coordinate 687 downwards.
CGTCAATAGCTATAGCCTGGCGGGCCATCATGATTGGGTCTCTGAAGGATACAGGGGAGACCAGAGGGCCAAAATGTATCTTCTGCGTCTGGTCAGCAATGTATGTCAGCGAAACCCATGCCTCAAGGGAATCCAGCTCCGGCGGTTCAGGATTAGTGAAGTGATCGGATCGAAATAGTCCCGCAAATCCCAAGCTCTCGACCACATCTGCTATCTTTCGCCAGCGCGTCCAGTTGAGGCCATTCTGGCCCTCTATCATGATGGATATTGCTATGCTCAACCTTAGCCTCCTCAACTATAGGATGAATCTGCTAAGATCTTCGTCCTCTATAAGGTTCTCTAGTCGTGCTTTCACATAGGCTCGATCTATCCGTACATGCTTGTCCTCGAGGTCTGTGGCATCGAAAGCTACATCTTCGAGCACCCTCTCCATGACGGTCTGCAGCCTTCTTGCGCCTATATTCTCCATCTTGAGGTTCATCTCATGCGCAAAGCGGGCTATCTCATCTATACCATCGGGCGTGAATTCAAGCTCCACGCCCTCCGTGCCCAAGAGAGCTTGGTACTGCTTTATCAATGAGTTGTCAGGCTCCACTAAAATAGCCTTTAGATCATCTGCATCCAGGTCCTCCAGCTCCACCCGTAGCGGGAACCTTCCCTGAAGCTCTGGGATCAGATCTGAAGGCT
>JBHORE010000070.1:0-6445 GCA_042408415.1 Thermobaculum sp. | reverse complement strand
GTTTCTGAAAGAACTCCTGACCCAGCTCATAGGTAACTGTAGCTGCCATATTACCTGTGAGCATACGCAAGAGGTATCTGAAGACAGCAACTGTCACAGAGAGTGCGAGCAAGCCAATTGCGTAAAAGATGATAACGTCCAGCCTAACGCCCTTCTTGAGCTCATCCACCGCATGCCCTAAGACAAAAGGGCTAAATGCGCTGGCTGTTCCTCCCACAGCTGCTAGGAAGAGACATCCTATGATCCAATGACGACGGCGTGCTATATAAGGCCACAGAAAGGTTATGCTTGATCCTCTCATCTCTCCTGCTCACTACAACGAGAAAGAAGAGAGCACCCCGAACGCCAGTTTCTCGCTGCAAATTTTTCCAAAAATTATTGTTTATTTCCAAATTATTCGGGGTCTACAAACATTCTAACATAGATGACAACCCACAAGGGTAAATATGTTGGAACTTATACTTTTTATCTATTGATTACATGGTGAGAGGTGTGCTCATGGTGGTCAATACCACTATGGCCACAGGGATCAGCATGCACGTTTACAACCTCGAGTCTGGGGATATCGTGGAATAATTTATGTCTAACATCTTCAAGTATCTTATGACTAGCGTAAGTTGGGAGATCTTCGTCAACGGTAACATGCATCTCAGCCTGTAAATTATGCCCAAGCCACCTTACTCGTATATCGTGAACATCCTGTACACCTTCGACGCTCCCTACCGAGCGCTCTATAGCATCCAAAATCGAAGGATCTACGGCATCCATAAGTCTCCACCACATCTTGAAACCTACATCTCTCAGTATGAAGATTATGAAGAACGTAATAAGCAAGCCTACTATGGGATCAAGCAGAGGAAAACCCAATATCACTCCCAAAGATCCGAGAAGCACAGCAAGTGATGTAAGGCCATCCGCTTGCGCATGTTTGCCATCAGCTATCAGTGCCTCCGAACCTAGCTTCTTACCAGCACTGATTCTGATCCAAGCTGCTAATTCGTTCCCACAGAAGCCGACGAGCGCGGCGAGAGCTACTAGCAATGGATATCTTACTTCATGCGGATGGAAGAGCTTGAGTATGCTTTCGTAAGCTGCCATAAGCGCACTTGCAGCAATAACAAGCACTATAAATACCCCAGCTACATCCTCGATCCTACTATAGCCATAGGTATAGCTTCTGTTAGGCGGACGCCGACTAAGAGATAAAGCTAACCACAGTGGAAGAGATGTTAGGGCGTCAGAGAAGTTATGTATAGTATCCGATAGTAGGGCAACGCTCCCCGATGGTAGATAAATAGCCAGCTGTAGTAAAGAGGTTAGCAGAAGAACTAGTAGTGAGATTTTTAGAGCTTTTATACCTTCTTGGGAGGATATCACTTCAATGTCGAAGTTTTCAGACTCATCTCCGTGAGTATGCAGATGCAGCAATTCTGCCAGCCTATGAAAGAGACCTGGGTACTCGTGGGAGTGATCTTCACCCTTGGTGCTCATATCTATGCTCCAACAGCTTACAGGAAGTATATACCCCTAGATAGGATCAGATAATACAAAAATTGTGCCAAGGGATTTATATCTTCCTGAGAGCTGTGTAGGCTGCTTCTATGGTTCTATCTAGATCTTCGCGAGTATGAGCAGTAGATAAGAACCAAGCCTCGAATTGGCTAGGCGGTAGATAGATGCCTTGCGCCAGCATATTTGAATGAAACTTAGCAAACATAGTGGTATCGCTTCGCTTGGCGTCTTGATAGTTAGAAACTGGATAGCTGGAGAAGAAAACAGTTAGCATGGAGCCGGCTCTGTTGATAGTAACCCCTACACCAGCCTCCTTCGCAGCTTCTTGGAGCCCTTTTTCTAGATATGATCCCATATAGTCTAGGCGTTCATACACACCTTCATCCTGCTGTAGTATATGAATGGTCTTATAACCTGCCGCCATTGCTACAGGGTTGCCAGATAAAGTACCGGCCTGATAAACAGGACCATTAGGGGCTAACATGTTCATGATCTCCGCAGTCCCACCGTAGGCACCCACTGGGAGCCCTCCACCTATTATCTTCCCCAGAGTTGTTATGTCGGGTTTTATATCAAATAACTGCTGTGCTCCACCTAGCGATAGCCTGAAACCAGTGATAACTTCGTCAAATATAAGGAGTGCGCCGTATTTAGATGTCAGCTCGCGCAATTTCGCAAGGAAATCTTGATCAGGCAGCACGACTCCCATATTACCTGCAACAGGTTCCACTATAACTGCGGCTATCTCATGGCCTCTTTCTTGGAAAAAGGTAGTGACATGGTCGATGTCGTTGTAAGGCAAAGAGACTGTGAGGGAAGCTATCTGATTGGGCACTCCAAGGCTATCTGGTTGCCCTAGAGTCGTGGCGCCTGAGCCAGCTGCAACGAGAAAGAAATCTGCATGTCCATGATAGCAACCATCAAACTTTACTACTAGATCTCGTGAGGTTACAGCTCTTGCCAAGCGTACCGCGCTCATAGTAGCTTCCGTTCCAGAATTGACGAATCTTACTACGTCTACGCTCGGGACAAGATTAGTAACCATCTCAGCAAGCTGCAGCTCATATTGATTGGGTGCTCCAAAACTTGTACCTTTATCCACAGCTTCGTGAATAAGCTTCGATACCTCAGGGTGGGCGTGACCAAGGATCATAGGCCCCCAGGATCCAACGAAATCTATATATTCCTTGCCATCTACATCAAATAAACGAGAGCCGTACGCCCTGTATATAAATACAGGATCCCCTCCCACAGCTTTAAAAGCCCTGACTGGACTGCTTACTCCACCGGGCATCACCTTCTGAGCACGTTGGAACAATTTGGAGGAGTTATTTGCCAGGATTTTCATGGTTTACCCCCCACATATCTGCGAAGAGCCTCTTTAAGTCCTCATCCTCCACCTGCTTTATCCATATTGTGGGATCGTGAAGTATCGCATTGACGATGGACTTGCTCATCGCATCTATTACGTATCTTTGTTCATCAGTAAGGTTCTTTAGTATTCCGAAGGTTTTCTCTAGCCTATCTTTACGGATCTGCTCTGCCTTGCCACGCACATCCCGGATTAGAGGAACAACTAGCCTCTCGTGCTGCCACTTGAAGAACTCTTCAACCCAATACTGCAGCTCCTCATGCGCCAGACGTGCTGCCATCTTCCTAGCATGCCTGTTTCTATTACATATCTCCTGTATATCATCCATATCATACAAGCTAATGGAAGGCAGACTACGCACTTGGGGGTCTACATTTCTAGGCATAGCAATATCTATTACTAACATTTGTTGACCTTGTTTGTGGTTGACCGCCTGCTCCAGATGGGTGGTAAGCACTATAGGTTTGGGGGAAAGGGAGCAGGTAATCAGTACATCAGCAGAAGCTAGAGCAAGATCCATGTCTTCTATCGGTATAGCTTCCCCGCCTATGTCTTCAGCTAAGAATTTAGCTCTTTCGTAGGTTCTATTTATGATAGTTATCTTCTTGACACCGGCCGATCTAAGATTTCTAGCAGCTAACCTTCCCATCTCTCCGGCGCCAAGCACCACTACACATAGCTCTTGCAAGCTGCCAAAGCGAGACCTGGTCAGCTCCACCGCAGCGTGCGCAACCGATGTAGCTCCCCTTCCTATGGGCACTTTCGTTCTTACATCTTTGCCTGCCTGCAAGGCGTATCTAAACAGAGTGTTCAGTACAGGGCCAGTGGTATCCAGTGAAGCTGCCTTTTCCCAAGCCTGTCTGACTTGCCCTAATATCTGGGACTCCCCCAGCACTACTGAATCAAGGCCAGCAGCTACAGACATAAGGTGGTAGACGGCGTCGCGATCAGCTTTCATGTATGAATGAGATGTTACTTGCTCCTCAGGAGCCTTTACCAAGGAGGCTACGCAGGAAACTACGTACTTATGGTCAGGAGACGAATCACTGATGTATATCTCTAATCTGTTGCAGGTCGAGAGGACCACAGCCTCTTCAAACCTCTGATTGAGCTTGGTAAGTAGAGTCGCGATATCAGGATCAGACAAATATAGCCTCTCCCTGATATCTGCATTAGCCGTAGTATGGTTGATTCCTATTAGAAATATACCGCTCAACTTCGTATTACTGACCAGCAGTCACTAAGGAAACATAAATCTATCCTAGCAATTATACCTTGAGAGGATATTGAATCTAACTAAAAGGCTTGCCTGGCTAAACCACGCTCGGCAGATTCCCTGATAGCGCGTATATTCTCCTCTATAGAACCTTGCCCAAATATAGCAGATCCAGCTACCAGCACTCTGGCACCGGATGCAGCCACCGGCTCAGCTGTATTCGGATCTATACCACCGTCAACTTCAAGTTCTATATCATAGCGCCTATCGTCGATCATCATACGGAGCCTCTTTAGCTTCTGCAAAGAGGTCGGGATGAAATGTTGCCCGCCAAAGCCTGGATTGACGCTCATAACAAGTATTAGATTTACGAAAGGCAAGATCTCGTCAAGCATAAATGGAGGTGTCGAAGGGTTAATAGCTACGCCTGCTTTAGCACCCAAATCCCTGATCCTCATGACCGTCCTATGAAGGTGTACGACCGCTTCATAATGAACAGTGATGATGTCCGCCCCCGCACTGACGAAATCAGGGATGTATCTATCGGGATCTTCTATCATAAGGTGCACATCCAAAGGCAGAGACGTGCTGCGCTTTACTGCCTCGGCTATGTACGGACCCATAGATATATTTGGCACGAAATGACCATCCATAACATCGTAGTGGATGTAATCAGCACCTGCCGCTTCAGCTTCCTGTACCTGCTCTCCAAGCCTCGTAAAATCGGCCGAAAGTATAGAAGGGGCTATCTTGAGCTTTCCCTGTTTCACGTGAAACATACTCTGAAGTCTACTCCTTACAACAAATTACTCTCTATATCTTAGCGAAAGGTTTCACGTGAAACGTGAAATTAGGCGCCAGCTAGGGCAACCTCAACAAGCTCCGCTATCTGCGACGGTGTTTCAGCTATATGAGCGTTGGCACCTTCAAGAGCTCGGATCTTGCTCTCTGCTGTACCACTGCCACCACTTATGATCGCTCCCGCGTGTCCCATTCTGCGGCCGGGAGGTGCGGTACGTCCAGCTATAAAGGCAACCACGGGCTTAGTCATTTGCCTTATATATTCTGCGGCTTCCTCTTCAGCATTCCCACCGATCTCCCCAATGAGTACCACAGCGTGCGTCTCAGGATCATCTTCAAACATCTCTAGCACTTCACGAAAGCTCGTGCCCACAATAGGGTCCCCACCTATGCCCACGACCGTACTCTGTCCTATACCAGCCGCGGTAAGCGCAGCCACCGCTTCGTAAGTTAGTGTGCCAGAGCGGGATACTATACCTACTGGTCCACGCTTGTGTATATTACCTGGAATTATCCCTACCTTAGCCTCATTTGGGGTAGTCAACCCTGGACAATTAGGGCCTATCAATCTACTACCCTTCTCTCTGACATAATGGTACATCTTTATCTCATCAACAGCCGGTATATGCTCAGTTATGCAAACTATGAGGGATATTCCAGCCGAAGCAGCCTCGTACACCGCATCCGGGGCAAAAGGTGCAGGAACGTAGACTATAGAGGTGTTAGCGCCCGTGGCCTCCACAGCTTCTCTAACGGTGTTATAGACAGGAACACCACAAACCTCTCTCCCTGCTGCTCCTGGTGTCACGCCAGCCACCACGTTAGTTCCATACTCAACCATCTGCTGAGTATGAAAGGAGCCCTCCCTACCGGTTATCCCCTGTACAAGAAGCCTCGTATTCTTGTCCACCAGTATGCTCACGCCACATCCCCCTACTTAAGATTTAGCTAGAGACCGCGCTCTTGGAGGCAAGTTCAACCGCCAGCTTGGCAGCTTCTTCCAAAGAGGAGAGGGATCTAAGTCCTGCACCCTCGAGTATCCTATGAGCTTCCTCCTCATTGGTTCCTACCAACCTGACTACTATGGGCACTTCTCTTTTGATGTTTCTAAGACCCTCTACTATCCCACGGGCCACATCATCACATCTTGTTATGCCACCAAATATATTGATTAGGACCGCACTTACCTTCTCATCAGAGAGAATGATATTCATCGCAGCCTCAACTTGATCTGCATGCGCTCCACCACCTATATCCAGGAAGTTAGCTGGATTACCCCCATATAGCTTTACGAGGTCCATAGTGGCCATCGCTAATCCAGCTCCGTTAACCATACATCCTATGTTCCCATCTAGCTTTATATAACTTATGCCTACTCGCGAGGCCTCTACCTCTGCGGGTTCTTCCTGGCTCAGATCTCTCATTGCAGCAATCTCTGGATGCCTAAAGAGGGAGTTATCATCCACAACAATCTTGGAATCCAGTGCTATCAAATCACCAGAGGAAACCTTAGCCAGGGGATTTATCTCCACGAGATTAGCTTC
>JBHORE010000022.1:0-23108 GCA_042408415.1 Thermobaculum sp. | reverse complement strand
CAGCATTCGTCCTGTTTCCGCAGACTCACTCCAGATTGATGAGCAAGACGACTTCAATCCTTGGATATCACGTGATGAGAATCTCAGGCTACTGTCTGACGTAGTGGGCATAGATCTCTCTTCTAGAGAGTTCAACCTGCATGTGGGGGAGTATCTGATAGATGTTTTGGCTGTAGACAGAGAGTCGGGCAATATCGTTCTAATAGAGAATCAGATTGCCTCCTCGGATGATACCCATTTAGGAAAGCTGATGACCTGCGCCGCGTTGCTTGGTAGCAAGGTGCTGATATGGGTTTGCACTGAACTGAAGGATCAACACAAGAAGGCTCTTGACTTACTAAATGGGTCTTCCTCTGAACTGATGATATTTGGAGTGGAGATGCAGTTCCTGCGTATAGGTGATAGCCTACCTGCACCTGTTTTTAGGCTGACGATTAAACCAAACCCGAATATAGGTTATAGCCTTAGGTCTCATCATCTAGTAATCGAGGAGGAGCAAGATCAAGGATTGCTTCCTGTTAGAGATCGCCCTGCCCTCGCACAGCAGGAGCGATATAATCATTCTTCTGAGTCGGGGTACACATACAAGGAATCAAACCAGTATGAACAGTTGGATTATCAGGAATTCTGGATGGAGTTCAATGAGTATTGTAGGCAGAGAGGAGTACCCTTTACGCTGCAGGATGCGAAGGCTCGAGAATATTCTATTCCATTGGATCGAGATGGCTTTGAGATATGCTTGATTGCTAGTCCATCTAGAGGTCGTTGTATCTGTGAGCTACGGATAAAGAAGGAAGATGCGTGGAAAACCTTCCAGCTACTTCAGCAGGACAAGGGCTTGATAGAACGTATAGCTGGTGCTTTGGAGTGGAACCTTGCCTCGGGGGGAGCTGAGGCTAGAATATCGATCGAGACAAAAGACGTCCAGCTCAAAGATAGAGATAGATGGATAGAGGCTCATGCGTGGCTCAGACACCATTCCGAGGTGTTCTATAAGATCTTTGCTCCTAGAGTCAAGATGCTAGCTTTTCTTGAACAAAAGATGAACCAGCCACCCGACTCGGCAACTGGTTCATCTCAAGATGATATTCAAGAAGAAGCTTCCTACTGAGGCCAGCATACCCTTTGCTGGCCCTTGGCTAATTATTCTTTTACCTCTTTCAGCTCAGATATAAAGTTGGTAACTAGCTTGCGTACCTCGGGTGGGAGATCTGACCATATGCTGTCCAGAGTTTCAATAGCTATCTGCAGATCTGCCGGTCTGTTTTCCTTAGGTGGCTCCTGATGCCCTGCTATTACCATCAAATACTGGAATGGTAGGCCAAGAGCCTCAGCATACCTCTTCAGCGTAGATGGTTCTGGGATACTGCGTCCGAGCACGTGTTGCCCGACAGCAGCAGGTGAGATACCAGCCGCCTCTGCCAACACTCTGTAGGACCAATGCCTCCTCTGAAGTTCCCTACGAATGACCTCACTAATGGTTTCTTTTTGTTCTACTTGATTCGCCATGATTGCCTATGCCTCCCCGCCTTACTTTGTTTTTACTGTATTCTCTATAGCTTTATAGTGTAGTTCAAACATCCCCAACCAAGTTGAACACAGTAGTATAAATTACAGTATATACAAAGCTAATGTAGAAAGTCTAATTGTAACCTGTAGATTTTTTATCTTAAGCGCTATATTTGCCACCAGATTATCTCACATACGAGTAACATGCGTAAATTCTGATGGCATATTTATTACGCATTATTTATACAGAAATGTTCCCAAGAAGATAGGATGAAATTCTCCCAAATAGGCTAAATCAGTGCTATCGCAATCACTGAACCTTTATTGGTGAATCAACGGAAGACTTCTCTCTTAGTCCTAGTTGATAGCACAGCTCTCTTAGAAATCCTCCAGCATCGATCACTAGACCGGCTGTCTGGAGGCTACCTCTATCCAATAGTTTAGTAACTACAGATGGGTTTATATCGACGCAAACGGTAAGTACGTTGGCAGGAAGCAGGTTGCCTACAGCTATTGAGTGCAAGGTGGTACCTATCAGTAGTGCCAAGTCTACTCCTGCTTGAATATGCTTTCTCATAGCGCGCTGCGCTTCGATTACATCGGTGATAACATCTGGAATAGGACCATCATCACGGATTGATCCAGCCAGTACGTAAGGCACGTTGTTTACTATGCATTCGTACATGATGCCCTGTTTGAGTACTCCAGCTTCTACTGCCTGTCTTATACCACCATAGTATCTGATCCTGTTGATGGCCCTTATGTGATGCTCGTGCCCATGTTCGTAGGTTGCACCTTCACTATTGGCATCAAGAGAAACCCCTAAACTAGTATTAAAGAATGCTGATTCTATATCATGGGCTGCCAACGCGTTCCCTGCAAACAATAGATGTACGAAGCCGTGTCTGATCAGAGCAGCCAACTGAGGTCCCGCTCCTGTATGCACGATCGCCGGGCCTCCCACTACTAGCGTTGTACCACCTGAATCTCGGATTTCTCTCATCCTCTGTGCTATCTCGGCGATAGCTGCAGCCTTAGGACGCTCAGTGCTTACAGCACTGCTCATGAAGCTAAAGACGTGTCCCTGTGAAGCTCGGGATGGTGAACCAAGAAGCGCGGGGCTTCTTGGGCGTTCTATAGGAGAAACTCTAATACCTTGATGCCCTACGACTATGGGAGTTCCCTTTCTCACGTCGGACATTGGCACAGTGTAGGCACCTATGGGCTTGCCCTCTTCGTTTAGTCTTATCGCTATAGCCACATCCATCTCGATGTTCTCGACTGGGAACCATTTCCCGTCTATCCTGACTTCAGTTGGCATGTTAGTGGTGGAGTAGAAATCTTCGGGCAGGACACCGTCTTTGGGAGCAGGCTCGGTGCGGGCATCTACCTCTTCGCTCTCTAGAAGCTGAGCTCCGAGTTTGGTAACAGCCTCCATTAGTTCGTCTAGGGTTTCTGGAGTGGGGGCATAAAGTATCAGTCTTGCGTAGCTGTGATCATATTTATGTTTGCCTACTTCAAACTTCTCTATATAGAACTCAGCATTATAATCCATCACCAGATCCATGACCTGGGACAGGATGTGCGAGTCTATTATGTGTCCTCTGAGCTCTATAGTCTTATGAAACGGTAGCGAGCTTCTTCCATTACCCTGCCCTTGCATACTCCCTCCAGTTATATTGAAGCAATTTAGTTAAATCTTGCTAGTATTAGCCTTCGCTAAGTGTGCTCTGAAAACTGTTTGGGATCAGTTACCGCAGCTTTCAGTCCTGAGAACGCTTTCGTAAGATGCCTCCTGCCAACCAACAGTGCTACGAGAGAGCATAGTACGTAGACGAACACCATCTCCATATGGATGTCGGGATACACAAGCTGTATGGCGAACAGTATGAACAGGGCTCCTGCTCCGATTAGGGATAGTGTCAAATCTAGCAAAAGTATGATGGCAAGTAGGGACTGAGCTGCCGTCAACAGGATCTCCTCCACCTGTCTGTGATCGAGAGGCAGCGAGTCAGGTCTACCAGCAGATACTGAGTAGATAAGAGGCAACATGGCTATCAGAAGGGTCCACTGGTTGACCTTAGAGGATACTAGCGCACCCAAAGCTGCAGCTGCAGCTCCCCTCCAGGCAAATATGGATACCACAACAAATTCGGGGGCTTCTGATGCTAGGGGGGCTAGCCACTGGACAAGCAGGAACTCGTCGATACCTAGCAACGTGCCGGTTTCTACGAGGGAGTGAGCGAAAGGCTCCGCAACCAGCAGTATGCCTATTGCGGCAATAACTCCAAGGGCGCCCGTGATCAATCGGCGCCTAGCTTTGGGCAGACTACCAATCATTGCTGCAGGACCTACAAGCTCAGGATGCTCAGCTGGCATCCTGGTAAGCTGCCACATATAGATTCCAAATATGGCTATCAGTATGGCCATATCTATTAAGCCTATAGAGCTGTTGAGAGGTATGATGAAAGCTATCGCGGTAGCTACAAGTAGTGTTATTATCTCCACTCCATGGCTAGGCTCCAGAGAAACGCTCTTTCGTCGGTTTCGAAACCATACAAGCATCACTACCAAAGGCCATGCTACACCTATAAGCAGTCTGTTGGCGCCCGTCATGTTGGCGACTGCATAGCTCGCATACGAAGGGTCCTTTGCTGCCAGCCAGGCGAACGTGGCATCAACTACGTACTCAGGTAGTATAGCGATCAATGCCAGTAACGCCAGTGCTAACCCTTGAGATACATCCATCTGTAGGACCTCAGCTGCCCATGAGAGCAGGAACGCAGCCCCCACTATCGCAATACCATATATGAGTGCTTGCAGTGGGGCCGCCCCTTCGAGATGTAAGAATCTAAGTATTACCCCGGGGACAACTACTGCTACAGCGATAATAACCGCTAACCACTTAGACAAACTTATCCCTCCTCTAAATCTTCCCCGTAATAAAGTTTGAGCGCTTATGCATTATAGCTTTACGTAGCATAGCAGAACAACAGCATTTACAAAGGTTACTATACATAAAGATAATGTGGCCTTATAATTACCCAGAACTATCCTCTCAGGTGCCCAAGATGAATATCCTATCGAGAGCTAGGGTATATTCTCTTACAAAGATCAAAGCAATTATAGTGTGCTATCTTTTATGGCTGATTCTTGTGGTTCTGTCTTTTTTCTGTGGTATACAGGTATGGCGTCCATCAATTGCCCTCTTGCTATACCTGATATTTCGTGATAGCGATGCAGGCCATTTCTTCTATCTGTCAAGCGTGGTAGTAGTTGCGATTATAACCTTTAGCTTCATGATGTTATCCGAGTACTACCTACGAGAAGGTATACCCAAGGGCTTACTTTGGAACAGGTTTCTTTCCTTATTTCTGCTTGTGTCAATATTGGTACTGCTTGGTCTTACGCTACAGTACGTTCTATGGATGCTTATCTAACTGTGCTCAATCCTTACTAAATGGTAGACTAGCATAGGTATTTTTTATGTCCAGGAGGTGGGTCTTGCAGGTCAAGCTAGCAAGAGAATTAGGGTTCTGCTTCGGCGTCAAGAAGACATTGAAGCTCTTTGATGAGATGGGGTCCGATAGTAGAGGTGTAAAAACTCTCGGAACCCTTGTACATAATCCACAAGTGGTCAGCGAGCTCAAGGCAAGGGGTGTAGGCGTTGCTTATAGTGTTGATGAGGTGGACAGCGGCACGCTTACCATAACTGCTCATGGAGCTGGTCCCGACGCTTATGCTGAAGCTCAGCGGAAAGGACTTCGCCTTCTGGACACAACTTGTCCTCTCGTGACGAAGGTTCAAAAGATTGCTGAGTCGCTGCACAAAGATGGCTACCAAGTAGTGGTCTATGGTGACCCAAATCATCAAGAGGTCCGAGGAATAGTGGGATGGACTGAAAATACTGCACTAGTGAGTACAGATGCTAAGGAACTTGTACCACGTCTTAAAGCTTTGACTAGTTCTAAGAAGCGAGTTCCTAAGAAGCTGGCTGTAGTATCGCAGACAACCCAACCTGCTGAAAGATTCAAGAGCTTTATAGCTGAGCTTGTATCTCTTCTCCCAGACGACTTCAATGAGTTCCATGTGCATAACACTATATGTCAGCCTACGCTCGATAGGCAAAGTGCTGTGGTGGAGCTTGCCAATGAAGTAGATGTCATGGTGGTCGTAGGTGGTAGAGATTCAGCTAATACCAAGCATCTAGCTGAACTTGCAAGCGAGGAGGGTGTTCCTACCTACCACATAGAATGGCCGGAAGAGATAGACCCGAATTGGTTCAAGGGTGCTAAAGTTGTAGGTGTTACAGCTGGTGCCTCAACGCCGGATGCTGTAATTGAGAAAGTTGTAAAGACGATCGAGGCAATCAAGCCAGAAGAGTAGGCGTAAGTAGAAACGCTAAGTCATTTTTCCTGGATATCAGCTTTGGCTAGCACAGCGTATCCTACGCAGATCCAAAGTAGCCCTGCTATTATTAGACCCCTGCCTAGAAAGTAAGATGTTATCGACTGCAAGGGCATCCAGAAGATACCTGTCATTATTGGAATCAACCTCCAGCCTTCCTTTATACCTGTGCTTGTCGCATGGGCTAAACCTATAAGTAGTAGTGCGAAAAGCGTTCCCATTAGCGAGGCGATGGTGCTTACTCCTATAAGCGAAGGCTCTTGTGGAGAAGCTGGTGGTCCTCCTAGTGCTATATAGAATATGTTGAACACGGACGCTATTACCGCGATGTAAGCCAGTGCAAGTCCTAGCTGTGCGATAGCTTTGTCTCTGGGTTGTAATCTCCAGTATAGACCTACAACACATAGGCTAAGAAGCAACATTACAAGCGGGCTAAGATTGATATTAGCTCCTAACAGAAATAGGAGGTCGTTGGCTATGAGGATTACGCCTCCGAGTATCCCTAAAGCTCCCAAGACTCTAACTGCGCCTTCAGACACCTTTACCCCCATAGATTTCGTCCATACAAAGGATAGCAGGTTTTGTTTTTATTTTGGCTTGCCCAATTAGCTCGCTGCTCTTATACTGTCAAGTAAGCTGATGTTTCCCTCCTTTGATAGGAGAAAGGGGATGGATAGTTCAGATCCCATGGGCACCGGGACTGGTCCAGAAAGCTATTTACCTTGGTACGCGGCCTATATACCTGTATTAGTTATAGAAAGCGACTCTAACAAAGTCATATTCGCTAATGAGTTTGCTCTTGAGCTAATAGGTAAGAACGCTGACGAGGTCGTGGGGAGATCGGCTTGCGAAGTCCTGCATGGCTCTCATGCCGATCACTCGGGATCCTGCCCAATTGGGCGTTTAGGTACTAGTATTGATGGAGATTACCTGACCTTTACGGATCAGATCTTCCTACGCAACGAATTCCCAACTGAAGTTAGGTTTTTCGCCTCCCCCTTAATAGAAGACGAGGAAGGTGAGTTTAGTGCTCATAATGCTATCTTGCTGCTGATAGATACTTCTTCCTCTACAACTATAAATAGCTCCCAATTTGCAGCTCTCCACAAGATGTCTGCTGCGTTGATTATTACAGATGCTGACGATAACGTTCTCTATGTCAGTAGTACAGCTTTAGAACTGCTAGGTTTCAGAGGTAGAGAAACTGATAGCACTAAGGTCCAGGATATGTTCTCGGACTGTGACTTGTTTTCTTTGCATGGTGAGAGTATCAGTTTGGACAAGCTATTGGATAATAGCTCACCAGGCAGCTTACCTGTCGACTACATAATTGGACTGAGGAAGTCGGGCATAGAGCTTTGTATTCAATTTACGATCTTGTCTGTCAAACTGCGGGATACTGAGTTGCGGTTTATTCTTCTAAACAACTTAACTCATGTCCGAGATCTATATAGGTCCCTGCTCAGCCTTCGAAACGAGAACAGCGCGATCTTGGAAGAGTCTCCCTTGGGGATAGCTGTTTTTGATCCCAACGGTCGTCTTATTAGAGTCAACAAGGCTTGGGAAAACATATGGCTTACTGATAGAGACAAGATAGGTTATTACAACATATTTTCCGATAGACAGCTTCTTGAAAAGGGTCTGATGCCTTATATACGGCAAGCTTTTCAGGGGGTATCTGTATCAGTCCCTCCAATCAAATATGAGATTCAGCTTGAAGATGGCTATGCTAGGACTATCAACAAATATGTGAAAGGTGTGATGTTTCCTGTGCAGCTCGGAAATGAGCTGCAGGAAGTGGTGTTTGTACAGGAAGACATAACCTCACAGCAGGAAGCTGAGCAGCAGCTAGCAGCTCAATACGGTGTAAACAGGTTACTAGTGAGTGCTTCTTCTCTAGAAGAGGTGTGCGAGAGGATATTACGGATCGTAGGTCCCGCATTCAAGTGGGATTATGCCTCCATCTGGACTCAACAGGGTGATCAAGATTCCCCTATGTGTTTACATAGCTGGAGATCGGCGCGTATAGCTGTTGATAAGCAGATCGATTTTAGAAACTTGTGGGGTGCTGATTATAGGATCATTGACGACGTAAAGGATGGATCTCCCGTTTGGGCTGTCCACTCAATCGGTGCTAATGGCCCTAATACAAAAGATGAGATCTGGACTGGAGTGGCTATTCCCATCAATGTAGGGGGCAAGGTAATAGGAGCTCTTGAGTTCTGGAGAGAAGGCAATCACGGTAGAGATTCCAAAAGCCTAAGGGTGCTTCAGAGAATAGCCGATGATATAGGTGCGTTCGTTCACAATCGATGGCAGGAGCAAGCCAGAAGAGAAGCGGAGGAAAAGTACAGGCGTATATTTGAAAACTCTGTTGAGGGTATGTTCCAGCTGTCTGCGGAAGGTAAGCTAGTGGCGGCTAATCCTGCTTTCGCTAGGATATTAGGCTACTCTAGTGTTGAGGATGTCATTGGTTTAGAAGCGGATAATCTGCAGAGAGTCTGCGTCGATGGTGATTGCTTTGATGACCTCAAGCAAGAGTTGCGTGCCAAGGGGTCCGTCAAAGATTACCAGGCAAAGATAACCAGAGTCGATGGAGCTGCTATATGGGTACTTATTAGTATTCGGAAGATTTTAGACGACTCTGGAAATGCTATTGCTTACGAAGGCACCGTACAGGACATAACAGATAGGAAGCTATCGGAAGAGGCTTTACTTGAGAGCGAAGCTAGATTCCGAATGCTGTTTGAGCAATCTCCTGATGCCATTCTCCTTATAGATCCCCATGATGACCAGGTTTTTTGGAAGATAGTGGACTGCAATGAGGCCGCTTGCAGGATGAATGGCTACTCTAGAGAGGAATTAATAGGTCAACCGTTAGATATTCTGCACCCGGTACCTATGAACCCAAAGGAGTGTGAGCAACACCTACAGTCTTTGAGGACTAACGGCCCTGATAAGCTGGAGGCTCTGCACAAAAGCAAGGATGGAAGACTGATACTGGTTGAGTCTTCATCTTCCCTAATCACTGTCAACGGTCGGGAACTCATACTTGGTATCGATCGAGATATTAGCGAAAGAAAGCGTGCTGAGGAGAACCTGCGCGAGAGCGAGCTACGCTTTCGAACGCTCTTTGAGCATTCCCCTGATGCCATATTACTTCTGGATCCATATGACTTAGAAGTTCCCTGGAGGATCGTGGATTGTAACGATGCTGCCTGCCAGATGAATGGTTACTCTAGAGAAGAGCTAATAGGCTCTCCCATATCCATGCTGGATCCAAGCATGGAAGATTTAGATGAGAGGAATAGGCATCTGGCGCAGATAAGACGAGAAGGTGTGGTAAAGGGGGAGGATTGGCATCGAAGGAAGGATGGTACTCTCTTCCCAATTGAGTTCACTACTTCACTGATAATGGTAGGGGGTAGGGAGCTAGTACTGGGCATAGACAGAGATATAACTGAGCGCAAGAGATCGGAAAACTTGTTAGCCCTACAAGTAAAGAGGCAAGACATGCTAGCAGAGCTTGGGCAGAGAGCTCTGGGTCATATGAGTTTGGATGACCTGCTAGAAGACGCTCTGGCAGTCTCCCTTCAGTCTCTGGGTCTTGCCGGCATAGCCTACTATGGGTTTGATCAAGATAGAAATCAGCTTGTATTAAGATCCTCTCTTGGGTGGGATATTAGCCTTACTCCGAGTCACCTTGAGGTCTCAGATATCTCGCAATGGTGGAGAGCGCTTTGGAGTAGTGATAATCCTCCAAATGTCCTAAGCGGGAGGGATAGAGATGAAGATGCAAACTATCTAACAATGATGGTGCATGGCAGGGATGAACCTTACGGAGTGTTGGTTGCCCGTAGGAAAGAGAATAGAGGATTCGACGAAGCGGATCTTCATTTCTTGCGCTCTGTTTCTAACGTCATAGCTAATGGCGTCGAAAGGATCAATCTTGAAGCTCAGATATCTGAAAATCACCTCAGAGTGCTTGCACAGAGTAAGTCTGATGTTCTTCTTATCTGTGATCCTTCTGGAGCTATAAAGTATGTAAGTCCATCAATTGAAGATGTACTTGGATATACAAAAGATAGCTTGTTTAGTGTCAATGTAGACGATATTCTGCATCCCAACGATATAAGCAGATATAAGGATTTTCTCACTAATTTATTGCCTATGCATGGACGACCTTCTACCACAGAGCTCAGGTTTAGGCGTCAGGACGGCACATGGCGATACATGGAGGTTATAGGTACCAATCTCCTTGATGATCCCACTATTAAGGGTGTGTTACTGAACTGCAGGGATGTAACTGATCGTCGTGAGGCTGCTATCAATCAGGAGAGGGCCCGTATCGCGAGAGAAATGCATGATACTCTTGCGCAGGTGCTAGGCTATGTCAATACTAAAGCTCAGGCAGTACATAGAATGTTATCTCATGGGAGTGTAAAAGAAGCTATTAGCCAGCTAGAGCAGCTGGCAAGCGCTGCTAGATCCGCATATGCGGATCTTAGGGAAGATATACTAGGCTTGAGGACTTCCGTTGACTCCGAACGTAGATTGAAAGACTCTTTGCTTGATTACATCAGTACTTGGGAGCGGCAGAGCTCAATCAAAGTAGAGCTGGAAATAGATCCATGCGTGGACCTAGATGCCATTCCATCTTCTGCTGAGATCCAGCTTCTTAGGATTATCCAAGAATCGCTGGCCAATGTCCGAAAGCACTCCAATGCCTCCTCTGCCAAGGTGAAGTTTGAAGAAATCGACAACTGGCTGCAAGTAACGATAGAAGATGATGGACAGGGATTTGATGTTCATGACCAAGGGCGCAGCGATTTCCCGAGATTTGGAATATCTATGATGAGGGAAAGAGCAGAGGCAATTGGAGGGCTGTTATGTATAAACTCAGAGCCAGGGATTGGCACGACTGTGATAGTACGGATACCAATAAGCCGTGAATCATCAGATGTGTCTGGCAAATCTGGCTTGAAGGTAGTTATCGCTGATGATCACGCACTATTCCGAGACGGTATCAAAAGCTTATTGGAATCCGAAGGTTTTCGAGTCGTGGGAGAAGCTAGTAATGGCCAGGAAGCTGTGGAGCTTGTGCGTAGCCTGAATCCTGATCTGGTTCTTATGGATCTATCAATGCCAGTAATGAGAGGTCTGGACGCAATCAAACTAATTAGCGCAAGCATGCCTAACGTAAAAGTCATAGTACTCACGGCATCTGAAGATGATAAGGACCTATTTGAGGCTATTAAGGCCGGAGCGCAAGGCTTTATCCCTAAGAATCTGGAATCCGGGGAGTTCTTCCAGTTATTACAAAACGTTATCCGCGGAGAACCAGCTATTACTCCTCGATTGGCCGGCAAGTTGATCGACGAGTTCTCAAGACCTGTAAGGAGCTCTTCGTTGCAGATGCTGACAGATAGAGAGCAAGAGATACTCCAATTGCTCGTAAATGGGGTCACTTCTACTAAGGACTTATCCCGACAACTTGGGGTTAGCGAGCATACGGTGAAATATCACTTAAGGAATATCCTATCCAAGCTCCATCTCCAAAGTAGAGCACAGGTGGTTGCTTGGGCAGTACAACATGGCCTAAGCAGCAAGTAGTCCAGATAGGGTAGGACCTACACTTAAGTGTAGGTCCTACCCTATCTGGACTACTTGCTGCTTAGGCCATGTTGTACTGCCCAAGCAACCACCTGTGCTCTACTTTGGAGATGGAGCTTGGATAGGATATTCCTTAAGTGATATTTCACCGTATGCTCGCTAACCCCAAGTTGTCGGGATAAGTCCTTAGTAGAAGTGACCCCATTTACGAGCAATTGGAGTATCTCTTGCTCTCTATCTGTCAGCATCTGCAACGAAGAGCTCCTTACAGGTCTTGAGAACTCGTCGATCAACTTGCCGGCCAATCGAGGAGTAATAGCTGGTTCTCCGCGGATAACGTTTTGTAATAACTGGAAGAACTCCCCGGATTCCAGATTCTTAGGGATAAAGCCTTGCGCTCCGGCCTTAATAGCCTCAAATAGGTCCTTATCATCTTCAGATGCCGTGAGTACTATGACTTTTACGTTAGGCATGCTTGCGCTAATTAGTTTGATTGCGTCCAGACCTCTCATTACTGGCATTGATAGATCCATAAGAACCAGATCAGGATTCAGGCTACGCACAAGCTCCACAGCTTCCTGGCCATTACTAGCTTCTCCCACGACTCGAAAACCTTCGGATTCCAATAAGCTTTTGATACCGTCTCGGAATAGTGCGTGATCATCAGCGATAACTACCTTCAAGCCAGATTTGCCAGACACATCTGATGATTCACGGCTTATTGGTATCCGTACTATCACAGTCGTGCCAATCCCTGGCTCTGAGTTTATACATAACAGCCCTCCAATTGCCTCTGCTCTTTCCCTCATCATAGATATTCCAAATCTCGGGAAATCGCTGCGCCCTTGGTCATGAACATCAAATCCCTGTCCATCATCTTCTATCGTTACTTGCAGCCAGTTGTCGATTTCTTCAAACTTCACCTTGGCAGAGGAGGCATTGGAGTGCTTTCGGACATTGGCCAGCGATTCTTGGATAATCCTAAGAAGCTGGATCTCAGCAGAAGATGGAATGGCATCTAGGTCCACGCATGGATCTATTTCCAGCTCTACTTTGATTGAGCTCTGCCGCTCCCAAGTACTGATGTAATCAAGCAAAGAGTCTTTCAATCTACGTTCGGAGTCAACGGAAGTCCTCAAGCCTAGTATATCTTCCCTAAGATCCGCATATGCGGATCTAGCAGCGCTTGCCAGCTGCTCTAGCTGGCTAATAGCTTCTTTTACACTCCCATGAGATAACATTCTATGTACTGCCTGAGCTTTAGTATTGACATAGCCTAGCACCTGCGCAAGAGTATCATGCATTTCTCTCGCGATACGGGCCCTCTCCTGATTGATAGCAGCCTCACGACGATCAGTTACATCCCTGCAGTTCAGTAACACACCCTTAATAGTGGGATCATCAAGGAGATTGGTACCTATAACCTCCATGTATCGCCATGTGCCGTCCTGACGCCTAAACCTGAGCTCTGTGGTAGAAGGTCGTCCATGCATAGGCAATAAATTAGTGAGAAAATCCTTATATCTGCTTATATCGTTGGGATGCAGAATATCGTCTACATTGACACTAAACAAGCTATCTTTTGTATATCCAAGTACATCTTCAATTGATGGACTTACATACTTTATAGCTCCAGAAGGATCACAGATAAGAAGAACATCAGACTTACTCTGTGCAAGCACTCTGAGGTGATTTTCAGATATCTGAGCTTCAAGATTGATCCTTTCGACGCCATTAGCTATGACGTTAGAAACAGAGCGCAAGAAATGAAGATCCGCTTCGTCGAATCCTCTATTCTCTTTCCTACGGGCAACCAACACTCCGTAAGGTTCATCCCTGCCATGCACCATCATTGTTAGATAGTTTGCATCTTCATCTCTATCCCTCCCGCTTAGGACATTTGGAGGATTATCACTACTCCAAAGCGCTCTCCACCATTGCGAGATATCTGAGACCTCAAGGTGACTCGGAGTAAGGCTAATATCCCACCCAAGAGAGGATCTTAATACAAGCTGATTTCTATCTTGATCAAACCCATAGTAGGCTATGCCGGCAAGACCCAGAGACTGAAGGGAGACTGCCAGAGCGTCTTCTAGCAGGTCATCCAAACTCATATGACCCAGAGCTCTCTGCCCAAGCTCTGCTAGCATGTCTTGCCTCTTTACTTGTAGGGCTAACAAGTTTTCCGATCTCTTGCGCTCAGTTATATCTCTGTCTATGCCCAGTACTAGCTCCCTACCCCCTACCATTATCAGTGAAGTAGTGAACTCAATTGGGAAGAGAGTACCATCCTTCCTTCGATGCCAATCCTCCCCCTTTACCACACCTTCTCGTCTTATCTGCGCCAGATGCCTATTCCTCTCATCTAAATCTTCCATGCTTGGATCCAGCATGGATATGGGAGAGCCTATTAGCTCTTCTCTAGAGTAACCATTCATCTGGCAGGCAGCATCGTTACAATCCACGATCCTCCAGGGAACTTCTAAGTCATATGGATCCAGAAGTAATATGGCATCAGGGGAATGCTCAAAGAGCGTTCGAAAGCGTAGCTCGCTCTCGCGCAGGTTCTCCTCAGCACGCTTTCTTTCGCTAATATCTCGATCGATACCAAGTATGAGTTCCCGACCGTTGACAGTGATTAGGGAAGATGAAGACTCAACCAGTATCAGTCTTCCATCCTTGCTTTTGTGCAGAGCCTCCAGCTTATCAGGGCCGTTAGTCCTCAAAGACTGTAGGTGTTGCTCACACTCCTTTGGGTTCATAGGTACCGGGTGCAGAATATCTAACGGTTGACCTATTAATTCCTCTCTAGAGTAGCCATTCATCCTGCAAGCGGCCTCATTGCAGTCCACTATCTTCCAAAAAACCTGGTCATCATGGGGATCTATAAGGAGAATGGCATCAGGAGATTGCTCAAACAGCATTCGGAATCTAGCTTCGCTCTCAAGTAAAGCCTCTTCCGATAGCTTCCTATCTGTTATGTCCTGTACGGTGCCTTCGTAAGCAATAGCATTTCCAGAGTCGTCTAAAATCTTCCGAATACTAATAAGTACCCATATAGCAGCTCCATCGACTCTGGTTATCTTTGCCTGGTAATCTTTGACGGACCCCTTGGCACGCAACTCTTGCTTGAGGTCATCAAAGCAATCACCATCGACGCAGACTCTCTGCAGATTATCCGCTTCTAAACCAATGACATCCTCAACACTAGAGTAGCCTAATATCCTAGCGAAAGCAGGATTAGCCGCCACTAGCTTACCTTCCGCAGACAGCTGGAACATACCCTCAACAGAGTTTTCAAATATACGCCTGTACTTTTCCTCCGCTTCTCTTCTGGCTTGCTCCTGCCATCGATTGTGAACGAACGCACCTATATCATCGGCTATTCTCTGAAGCACCCTTAGGCTTTTGGAATCTCTACCGTGATTGCCTTCTCTCCAGAACTCAAGAGCTCCTATTACCTTGCCCCCTACATTGATGGGAATAGCCACTCCAGTCCAGATCTCATCTTTTGTATTAGGGCCATTAGCACCGATTGAGTGGACAGCCCAAACGGGAGATCCATCCTTTACGTCGTCAATGATCCTATAATCAGCACCCCACAAGTTTCTAAAATCGATCTGCTTATCAACAGCTATACGCGCCGATCTCCAGCTATGTAAACACATAGGGGAATCTTGATCACCCTGTTGAGTCCAGATGGAGGCATAATCCCACTTGAATGCGGGACCTACGATCCGTAATATCCTCTCGCACACCTCTTCTAGAGAAGAAGCACTCACTAGTAACCTGTTTACACCGTATTGAGCTGCTAGCTGCTGCTCAGCTTCCTGCTGTGAGGTTATGTCTTCCTGTACAAACACCACTTCCTGCAGCTCATTTCCGAGCTGCACAGGAAACATCACACCTTTCACATATTTGTTGATAGTCCTAGCATAGCCATCTTCAAGCTGAATCTCATATTTGATTGGAGGGACTGATACAGATACCCCCTGAAAAGCTTGCCGTATATAAGGCATCAGACCCTTTTCAAGAAGCTGTCTATCGGAAAATATGTTGTAATAACCTATCTTGTCTCTATCAGTAAGCCATATGTTTTCCCAAGCCTTGTTGACTCTAATAAGACGACCGTTGGGATCAAAAACAGCTATCCCCAAGGGAGACTCTTCCAAGATCGCGCTGTTCTCGTTTCGAAGGCTGAGCAGGGACCTATATAGATCTCGGACATGAGTTAAGTTGTTTAGAAGAATAAACCGCAACTCAGTATCCCGCAGTTTGACAGACAAGATCGTAAATTGAATACAAAGCTCTATGCCCGACTTCCTCAGTCCAATTATGTAGTCGACAGGTAAGCTGCCTGGTGAGCTATTATCCAATAGCTTGTCCAAACTGATACTCTCACCATGCAAAGAAAACAAGTCACAGTCCGAGAACATATCCTGGACCTTAGTGCTATCAGTTTCTCTACCTCTGAAACCTAGCAGTTCTAAAGCTGTACTACTGACATAGAGAACGTTATCGTCAGCATCTGTAATAATCAACGCAGCAGACATCTTGTGGAGAGCTGCAAATTGGGAGCTATTTATAGTTGTAGAGGAAGAAGTATCTATCAGCAGCAAGATAGCATTATGAGCACTAAACTCACCTTCCTCGTCTTCTATTAAGGGGGAGGCGAAAAACCTAACTTCAGTTGGGAATTCGTTGCGTAGGAAGATCTGATCCGTAAAGGTCAGGTAATCTCCATCAATACTAGTACCTAAACGCCCAATTGGGCAGGATCCCGAGTGATCGGCATGAGAGCCATGCAGGACTTCGCAAGCCGATCTCCCCACGACCTCGTCAGCGTTCTTACCTATTAGCTCAAGAGCAAACTCATTAGCGAATATGACTTTGTTAGAGTCGCTTTCTATAACTAATACAGGTATATAGGCCGCGTACCAAGGTAAATAGCTTTCTGGACCAGTCCCGGTGCCCATGGGATCTGAACTATCCATCCCCTTTCTCCTATCAAAGGAGGGAAACATCAGCTTACTTGACAGTATAAGAGCAGCGAGCTAATTGGGCAAGCCAAAATAAAAACAAAACCTGCTATCCTTTGTATGGACGAAATCTATGGGGGTAAAGGTGTCTGAAGGCGCAGTTAGAGTCTTGGGAGCTTTAGGGATACTCGGAGGCGTAATCCTCATAGCCAACGACCTCCTATTTCTGTTAGGAGCTAATATCAATCTTAGCCCGCTTGTAATGTTGCTTCTTAGCCTATGTGTTGTAGGTCTATACTGGAGATTACAACCCAGAGACAAAGCTATCGCACAGCTAGGACTTGCACTGGCTTACATCGCGGTAATAGCGTCCGTGTTCAACATATTCTATATAGCACTAGGAGGACCACCAGCTTCTCCACAAGAGCCTTCGCTTATAGGAGTAAGCACCATCGCCTCGCTAATGGGAACGCTTTTCGCACTACTACTTATAGGTTTAGCCCATGCGACAAGCACAGGTATAAAGGAAGGCTGGAGGTTGATTCCAATAATGACAGGTATCTTCTGGATGCCCTTGCAGTCGATAACATCTTACTTTCTAGGCAGGGGTCTAATAATAGCAGGGCTACTTTGGATCTGCGTAGGATACGCTGTGCTAGCCAAAGCTGATATCCAGGAAAAATGACTTAGCGTTTCTACTTACGCCTACTCTTCTGGCTTGATTGCCTCGATCGTCTTTACAACTTTCTCAATTACAGCATCCGGCGTTGAGGCACCAGCTGTAACACCTACAACTTTAGCACCCTTGAACCAATTCGGGTCTATCTCTTCCGGCCATTCTATGTGGTAGGTAGGAACACCCTCCTCGCTTGCAAGTTCAGCTAGATGCTTGGTATTAGCTGAATCTCTACCACCTACGACCACCATGACATCTACTTCATTGGCAAGCTCCACCACAGCACTTTGCCTATCGAGCGTAGGCTGACATATAGTGTTATGCACATGGAACTCATTGAAGTCGTCTGGGAGAAGAGATACAAGCTCAGCTATAAAGCTCTTGAATCTTTCAGCAGGTTGGGTTGTCTGCGATACTACAGCCAGCTTCTTAGGAACTCGCTTCTTAGAACTAGTCAAAGCTTTAAGACGTGGTACAAGTTCCTTAGCATCTGTACTCACTAGTGCAGTATTTTCAGTCCATCCCACTATTCCTCGGACCTCTTGATGATTTGGGTCACCATAGACCACTACTTGGTAGCCATCTTTGTGCAGCGACTCAGCAATCTTTTGAACCTTCGTCACGAGAGGACAAGTTGTGTCCAGAAGGCGAAGTCCTTTCCGCTGAGCTTCAGCATAAGCGTCGGGACCAGCTCCATGAGCAGTTATGGTAAGCGTGCCGCTGTCCACCTCATCAACACTATAAGCAACGCCTACACCCCTTGCCTTGAGCTCGCTGACCACTTGTGGATTATGTACAAGGGTTCCGAGAGTTTTTACACCTCTACTATCGGACCCCATCTCATCAAAGAGCTTCAATGTCTTCTTGACGCCGAAGCAGAACCCTAATTCTCTTGCTAGCTTGACCTGCAAGACCCACCTCCTGGACATAAAAAATACCTATGCTAGTCTACCATTTAGTAAGGATTGAGCACAGTTAGATAAGCATCCATAGAACGTACTGTAGCGTAAGACCAAGCAGTACCAATATTGACACAAGCAGAAATAAGGAAAGAAACCTGTTCCAAAGTAAGCCCTTGGGTATACCTTCTCGTAGGTAGTACTCGGATAACATCATGAAGCTAAAGGTTATAATCGCAACTACTACCACGCTTGACAGATAGAAGAAATGGCCTGCATCGCTATCACGAAATATCAGGTATAGCAAGAGGGCAATTGATGGACGCCATACCTGTATACCACAGAAAAAAGACAGAACCACAAGAATCAGCCATAAAAGATAGCACACTATAATTGCTTTGATCTTTGTAAGAGAATATACCCTAGCTCTCGATAGGATATTCATCTTGGGCACCTGAGAGGATAGTTCTGGGTAATTATAAGGCCACATTATCTTTATGTATAGTAACCTTTGTAAATGCTGTTGTTCTGCTATGCTACGTAAAGCTATAATGCATAAGCGCTCAAACTTTATTACGGGGAAGATTTAGAGGAGGGATAAGTTTGTCTAAGTGGTTAGCGGTTATTATCGCTGTAGCAGTAGTTGTCCCCGGGGTAATACTTAGATTCTTACATCTCGAAGGGGCGGCCCCACTGCAAGCACTCATATATGGTATTGCGATAGTGGGGGCTGCGTTCCTGCTCTCATGGGCAGCTGAGGTCCTACAGATGGATGTATCTCAAGGGTTAGCACTGGCGTTACTGGCATTGATCGCTATACTACCTGAGTACGTAGTTGATGCCACGTTCGCCTGGCTGGCAGCAAAGGACCCTTCGTATGCGAGCTATGCAGTCGCCAACATGACGGGCGCCAACAGACTGCTTATAGGTGTAGCATGGCCTTTGGTAGTGATGCTTGTATGGTTTCGAAACCGACGAAAGAGCGTTTCTCTGGAGCCTAGCCATGGAGTGGAGATAATAACACTACTTGTAGCTACCGCGATAGCTTTCATCATACCTCTCAACAGCTCTATAGGCTTAATAGATATGGCCATACTGATAGCCATATTTGGAATCTATATGTGGCAGCTTACCAGGATGCCAGCTGAGCATCCTGAGCTTGTAGGTCCTGCAGCAATGATTGGTAGTCTGCCCAAAGCTAGGCGCCGATTGATCACGGGCGCCCTTGGAGTTATTGCCGCAATAGGCATACTGCTGGTTGCGGAGCCTTTCGCTCACTCCCTCGTAGAAACCGGCACGTTGCTAGGTATCGACGAGTTCCTGCTTGTCCAGTGGCTAGCCCCCCTAGCATCAGAAGCCCCCGAATTTGTTGTGGTATCCATATTTGCCTGGAGGGGAGCTGCAGCTGCAGCTTTGGGTGCGCTAGTATCCTCTAAGGTCAACCAGTGGACCCTTCTGATAGCCATGTTGCCTCTTATCTACTCAGTATCTGCTGGTAGACCTGACTCGCTGCCTCTCGATCACAGACAGGTGGAGGAGATCCTGTTGACGGCAGCTCAGTCCCTACTTGCCATCATACTTTTGCTAGATTTGACACTATCCCTAATCGGAGCAGGAGCCCTGTTCATACTGTTCGCCATACAGCTTGTGTATCCCGACATCCATATGGAGATGGTGTTCGTCTACGTACTATGCTCTCTCGTAGCACTGTTGGTTGGCAGGAGGCATCTTACGAAAGCGTTCTCAGGACTGAAAGCTGCGGTAACTGATCCCAAACAGTTTTCAGAGCACACTTAGCGAAGGCTAATACTAGCAAGATTTAACTAAATTGCTTCAATATAACTGGAGGGAGTATGCAAGGGCAGGGTAATGGAAGAAGCTCGCTACCGTTTCATAAGACTATAGAGCTCAGAGGACACATAATAGACTCGCACATCCTGTCCCAGGTCATGGATCTGGTGATGGATTATAATGCTGAGTTCTATATAGAGAAGTTTGAAGTAGGCAAACATAAATATGATCACAGCTACGCAAGACTGATACTTTATGCCCCCACTCCAGAAACCCTAGACGAACTAATGGAGGCTGTTACCAAACTCGGAGCTCAGCTTCTAGAGAGCGAAGAGGTAGATGCCCGCACCGAGCCTGCTCCCAAAGACGGTGTCCTGCCCGAAGATTTCTACTCCACCACTAACATGCCAACTGAAGTCAGGATAGACGGGAAATGGTTCCCAGTCGAGAACATCGAGATGGATGTGGCTATAGCGATAAGACTAAACGAAGAGGGCAAGCCCATAGGTGCCTACACTGTGCCAATGTCCGACGTGAGAAAGGGAACTCCCATAGTCGTAGGGCATCAAGGTATTAGAGTTTCTCCTATAGAACGCCCAAGAAGCCCCGCGCTTCTTGGTTCACCATCCCGAGCTTCACAGGGACACGTCTTTAGCTTCATGAGCAGTGCTGTAAGCACTGAGCGTCCTAAGGCTGCAGCTATCGCCGAGATAGCACAGAGGATGAGAGAAATCCGAGATTCAGGTGGTACAACGCTAGTAGTGGGAGGCCCGGCGATCGTGCATACAGGAGCGGGACCTCAGTTGGCTGCTCTGATCAGACACGGCTTCGTACATCTATTGTTTGCAGGGAACGCGTTGGCAGCCCATGATATAGAATCAGCATTCTTTAATACTAGTTTAGGGGTTTCTCTTGATGCCAATAGTGAAGGTGCAACCTACGAACATGGGCACGAGCATCACATAAGGGCCATCAACAGGATCAGATACTATGGTGGTATAAGACAGGCAGTAGAAGCTGGAGTACTCAAACAGGGCATCATGTACGAATGCATAGTAAACAACGTGCCTTACGTACTGGCTGGATCAATCCGTGATGATGGTCCTATTCCAGATGTTATCACCGATGTAATCGAAGCGCAGCGCGCTATGAGAAAGCATATTCAAGCAGGAGTAGACTTGGCACTACTGATAGGTACCACCTTGCACTCAATAGCTGTAGGCAACCTGCTTCCTGCCAACGTACTTACCGTTTGCGTCGATATAAACCCATCTGTAGTTACTAAACTATTGGATAGAGGTAGCCTCCAGACAGCCGGTCTAGTGATCGATGCTGGAGGATTTCTAAGAGAGCTGTGCTATCAACTAGGACTAAGAGAGAAGTCTTCCGTTGATTCACCAATAAAGGTTCAGTGATTGCGATAGCACTGATTTAGCCTATTTGGGAGAATTTCATCCTATCTTCTTGGGAACATTTCTGTATAAATAATGCGTAATAAATATGCCATCAGAATTTACGCATGTTACTCGTATGTGAGATAATCTGGTGGCAAATATAGCGCTTAAGATAAAAAATCTACAGGTTACAATTAGACTTTCTACATTAGCTTTGTATATACTGTAATTTATACTACTGTGTTCAACTTGGTTGGGGATGTTTGAACTACACTATAAAGCTATAGAGAATACAGTAAAAACAAAGTAAGGCGGGGAGGCATAGGCAATCATGGCGAATCAAGTAGAACAAAAAGAAACCATTAGTGAGGTCATTCGTAGGGAACTTCAGAGGAGGCATTGGTCCTACAGAGTGTTGGCAGAGGCGGCTGGTATCTCACCTGCTGCTGTCGGGCAACACGTGCTCGGACGCAGTATCCCAGAACCATCTACGCTGAAGAGGTATGCTGAGGCTCTTGGCCTACCATTCCAGTATTTGATGGTAATAGCAGGGCATCAGGAGCCACCTAAGGAAAACAGACCGGCAGATCTGCAGATAGCTATTGAAACTCTGGACAGCATATGGTCAGATCTCCCACCCGAGGTACGCAAGCTAGTTACCAACTTTATATCTGAGCTGAAAGAGGTAAAAGAATAATTAGCCAAGGGCCAGCAAAGGGTATGCTGGCCTCAGTAGGAAGCTTCTTCTTGAATATCATCTTGAGATGAACCAGTTGCCGAGTCGGGTGGCTGGTTCATCTTTTGTTCAAGAAAAGCTAGCATCTTGACTCTAGGAGCAAAGATCTTATAGAACACCTCGGAATGGTGTCTGAGCCACGCATGAGCCTCTATCCATCTATCTCTATCTTTGAGCTGGACGTCTTTTGTCTCGATCGATATTCTAGCCTCAGCTCCCCCCGAGGCAAGGTTCCACTCCAAAGCACCAGCTATACGTTCTATCAAGCCCTTGTCCTGCTGAAGTAGCTGGAAGGTTTTCCACGCATCTTCCTTCTTTATCCGTAGCTCACAGATACAACGACCTCTAGATGGACTAGCAATCAAGCATATCTCAAAGCCATCTCGATCCAATGGAATAGAATATTCTCGAGCCTTCGCATCCTGCAGCGTAAAGGGTACTCCTCTCTGCCTACAATACTCATTGAACTCCATCCAGAATTCCTGATAATCCAACTGTTCATACTGGTTTGATTCCTTGTATGTGTACCCCGACTCAGAAGAATGATTATATCGCTCCTGCTGTGCGAGGGCAGGGCGATCTCTAACAGGAAGCAATCCTTGATCTTGCTCCTCCTCGATTACTAGATGATGAGACCTAAGGCTATAACCTATATTCGGGTTTGGTTTAATCGTCAGCCTAAAAACAGGTGCAGGTAGGCTATCACCTATACGCAGGAACTGCATCTCCACTCCAAATATCATCAGTTCAGAGGAAGACCCATTTAGTAAGTCAAGAGCCTTCTTGTGTTGATCCTTCAGTTCAGTGCAAACCCATATCAGCACCTTGCTACCAAGCAACGCGGCGCAGGTCATCAGCTTTCCTAAATGGGTATCATCCGAGGAGGCAATCTGATTCTCTATTAGAACGATATTGCCCGACTCTCTGTCTACAGCCAAAACATCTATCAGATACTCCCCCACATGCAGGTTGAACTCTCTAGAAGAGAGATCTATGCCCACTACGTCAGACAGTAGCCTGAGATTCTCATCACGTGATATCCAAGGATTGAAGTCGTCTTGCTCATCAATCTGGAGTGAGTCTGCGGAAACAGGACGAATGCTG
>JBHORE010000021.1:0-7892 GCA_042408415.1 Thermobaculum sp. | reverse complement strand
TGTCGGGGTTCTCCTCGGCCAGCTCCAACGCCCTCTTGCCGTTCTCGGCGGTGAGCACCTTGTAGCCCTCGCGGCGGAGGTTGTAGGCGATCGTCGTCAGGAGGGTGGACTCGTCCTCCACAAGCAGCACTGTCGTCACTTTCCGCTCCCCTTAGAGCTGTTCTCGGTAGACATATTAGCATGAATCCCCTCTACAAGTGATTGTAACCCAAATACCTCCCAAGACGCACACTTGTCCCCCCAGCTATGTGCCAGCTAGGCGCCAGCAAGGAGCGAGAGGATAACATCAGACTGACTACTAGCAGGAGAGTTCACACATGCAAGGCATACTAATGTACAAGATGAGGTCAGGGTGGAGTTTCATGCTCCTCACCTGGATCCTGCTTGCCGCACTGGCGGCACCAGCAGGGAGCACCAGGGCCGCATCCATCTCCCCCAGCAACTACGCCAGCACGACCGCACCGCTCAACCTCCGAGCCGGTCCAGGCACCCCCTACACAGTGCGCAAGCTCATCCCCTGCGGCATGCAGCCCTACGTGCTCTCAGGGCCCTACAGCACCTACTGGTACAAGGTGCGCTACATGGGACTGACCGGCTACGTCCACGGCGACTACCTCGCACAGGGCAGCGCCGTGGGCACTCACCTCTGCAAAGGGGCTTATGCCACCGCGGCCTTTGGGGCAAGGGCGCGCAGCGGTCCAGGCACCAACTATTACGTAAAGTTGACTGTCCCTCAGGGCAGACAAGTAAGCGTGATCAGTGGCCCCTACAACGGAGCTTGGTACAGGGTAAGCTATAGGGGAGTGATGGGCTACGCCTATGGTGGCTTGCTCCGCCAGGGCGAAGCCGTCAGCGCAACGCGGTTGGATACGAGAAGGAAGATAGTCGCGCTCACCTTCGATGCCGGCTCCGACCGCGGGTACGCCGCCCAGATACTGAACACCCTGAAGGCCTATGATGTGAAGGCTAGCTTCGGCGTCACCGGCAAGTGGGCCCAGGCCAATCCCGACCTCATCAGGCGCATGGTCAACGAGGGGCACACGGTCTTCAACCATACCTACAGCCACGGGTCGCTCACCGGCCACTCCACGAGCACCGGGCCCCTGACGTACGCCCAGCGCGCGAGCGAGATCCAGAGGACCGAGAGGATAATCAAGGAGATATCCGGCAGGAGTCCTAGACCCTTCTTCCGCCCACCCTACGGCGACTACGATCGATCCGTCCTGGTCGACCTGCGCACCCTGGGCTACAAGCTCAACCTCATGTGGACGGTGGACTCCCTTGGATGGAAGGGCCTCAGCAAGCAGGCGATAGTCCAGCGCGTGCTGGAAGGCGCCCAGCCCGGGGCCATCTACCTCTTCCACGTAGGCTCCCAGTCGCAGGACGCCGCCGCGCTCCCACAGATCATCCAGGGACTACGCGCAAGAGGGTACACCTTCACCACCTTCGACGCCTTCTATCGCTGACAGCGCCCCTACAGCGCCCTCGCAAGTGCCTCACTCCCTTTTTCCCGATTTCCCGATTGTTAAGAGACCGGGAAATCGGGAAAAAGGTTGATGGCCCAGGACAGCTTTCAGGTGGCCTCGGGCCTGGGAATGCAGCCAGAGGGTACCACCTGCTTGATTCAAGGGGTTGACTTTGGAACGCCGGCGAAGTACAATCAGGCTGTGAATTATGTGACTGATAATACTTATTTAGTCAAGAAATATAAGATTTGTGATCGCGTGCGTGCTACAGGGCTTTTCGCAGGCAACGGGCGCAGCAGATGGCGGGGACGAGGGTGGAAATGTCGTAGGCAGAGGAGCTTGCCAGGGCGCGGCTCCGTGTTGGTGGAGGGTGTGAGATGACCAAGCAGACGGGTGCCCGCGGCAGGCGCCGGGCGGATCCCCGCAGGAGGAGGGAGCGCGCCGAGCGCATCCTCGATGCGGCCACCGCCTTGGTCGAGCGCTGGGGGTTCGACAAGACCACCATGGAGGACATCGCGCGCGAGGCCGGAGTCGCCAAGGGCACGATCTACCTCCACTGGGGCAGTCGCGAGGACCTCTTTATGTGCGTGCTGCTGCGCGAGTGGCTGCAGATGGTCGAGGAGCTTCAGCACCATGTGTGGAGCGATCCTGAGGGGTTGACCCTCCATGGCCTGGTGAAGTACAGCGTGCTGGCCACGCTTCGACGGCCGCTGCCTAGAGCGCTGCTCCTGACGGATTCTCGCACGCTAGGAAGCATCGCCCGCCACGAGTACCTGCGCGAGGGCTCCCTCGTGCGCCGGCGGATGGACTTCCTGCGGGAGCTGGTGGAGTTCCTCCGCCAGGAGGGCATGGTCCGCACGGACCTCTCGCTGGAGGAGGTAACCCACACGCTGGGAGCGATCTCCATCGGCTTCATGACGGTAGAACATTTCTGGCCCGAGGGCGTGACCATCCCGCTCGAGAGGCAGTGTGACCTGCTGGCGGAGGCCACGCGGCGCACGCTGGAGACGGGTCGCCAGCCGACTCCGGAGCAAATGGAGAGGTTGGCCCGCTTCCTGGAGGAGCGTATAGGCCAGATGATCACTATGGTAAGGGCATACCTGCAACAGCATCTAGAGGAGGTGGATGATGGGAGCGCTGATTGACGTCCAGGGGTTGACCAAGAGCTATGGTCGCAGCAGGGGCATCGTCGACCTGACGTTCCAGGTCGAAGAGGGCGAGATCTTTGGTTTCCTTGGGCCCAACGGTGCAGGGAAGACGACGACGATCCGCACGCTGATGGGATTCCTGCGCCCGACGGCCGGCAGGGCGACGATAGCGGGGCTGGACTGCTGGAGGCAGTCGCCGGCGGTCAAGCGCCTGGTCGGCTACCTGCCCTCGGAGTTCGCGTTCGACGCCAACCTCACGGGGGCCCAGATCCTCTCCTACCTGGGGCACCTGCGCGGCGGGGTGGATCGCCGGTACGTGGCGGCGCTCTGCGAGCGGCTGGACTTCGACCCAGGCAAGCGCTTTCGGGAGTACTCCCGGGGCAACCGCCAGAAGCTGGGAGTCATCCAGGCGTTCATGCACCGGCCACGCCTGCTTATCCTGGATGAGCCCACTGGAGGGCTCGACCCCCTCAACCAGCAGGAGTTCTACCACATCCTGCGGGAGGTGCAGACGGAGGGCGCCACGGTGTTCCTCTCCTCGCACATCCTGCCGGAGGTGGAGCGCACCTGCCACAGGGTCGGCATCGTGCGCGATGGGCGCTTGGTGGAGATCAACGAGGTGGACGAGCTCAAGAAGCTCCGCCAGCAGACGGTGGTCGTGACGTTCAGCAGGCAGGTGCCCTCGGACGAGTTCGCCTCCCTGCCGGAGGTGGAGGACTTGAAGGTGGAGCGCGATGGCCGTGAGCTGCACCTGCAGGTGCGAGGCGGCGACCTGAGCGCTGTCATCCGGAGGGCCGCTGAGTACAACGCCAAGAGCATCACGGTTCAGGAGCCCAGCCTTGAGGAGATCTTCATGCGCTTCTATGAGCCCACGAGCGTGACCGCCTAGGAGGTGACAAGATGCTAAGATCCGTATGGCTGAAGACGATAAGGGATCACAGACTAGCGGTGATCGGCTGGGGCGTAGGCCTGGGGCTGCTGCTATATGCGCTGTACGCTACCGCCGAGCAGGCACTGAGGGGTGGCGTGGCCCAGATCTACCAGTCCTTCAGGTTCTACGCCGAACCCGTGGCGATCGACACCGTTCCAGGGTACATCACGTTCCGCGGCACGAGCGTGCTGATCCCTACGCTGCTGGCGATATGGGTGCTGCTTATGGGGGCAAGGCTGCTGCGCGGGGAGGAGGAGCGGGGCTCCATGGACGTGCTGCTCTCCTACCCGCTGGGGAGGATACGGCTGCTGCTGGAGAAGATGGCCGGCGCGGCGGTGAGCATCCTCCTGATCTGTCTGATCCTTGCGGGATTTGCGATGTTGGGGCAGGCCAGCGCTCACGAGGCCGCGGACTACGCGCGGGCTCTGGGAGCGATGCTCAACGTCTGGCTGTTCGAGCTGTGCGTGCTTGGAGTGGCATGCTTCCTGTCGCAATTCCTGCGGACGGCCGGCGCGGCGGCGGGCTGGACAGGTGGAGTGCTGCTCGTGATGTTCATGCTCGACGCCGTCGGCCGCACCGTGGAGGCCGCAGGCTGGCTGCGCTACCTCTCGCTCTACCACTATTACAACGCCAACAAGCCGCTGATCCCCTCGGTGCCCGCCGACTGGGCGGCCCTGGTGGTGCTGGTCTTGCTCCTGCTGGGGCTCCTGGTGACCAATGCCTGGGTCTTTGCGCGCCGAGACCTCGGGGGCGTCGTGCTGGACCTCTCCCTGGGTGGCCAGAGGGAGGAGAAGCCCCTGGAGCTCCTGGAGGCCGCTTGGGGCTCGCCTTGGCTGCGGTCGCTGGGGTGGCGCACGCTGAGAGCACGGACGCTTGCGATCCTAGCGTGGATGGTCGGCATCTGCGTGGGCTACGCAGGCCTCCTGACATGGATGCTGCCGAGGCTGCTGGAGGTCTTCCGCAGGATCGTCGCCGAGGGCGGAGTTATAGGTGAGCTGTTCAGCGGGCAGGATATCGCCACCAACCAGGGAGTGATCAGCGCGGCACTGTTCGGCTTCATACCGGTGCTGGTCAGCTTCTACGCCCTCACGCTGGCCGCCTCCTGGAGCCGCGACCTGGATAGCGGCCGCATGGAGATCGTGCTCGCCACGCCGAATCCCAGGTCCCGGCTGCTGCTGGAGCACGCGGCGGCGGTGATCCTGGCGACGATAATCATGCCCGTGGTGCTGTGGCTGGCGATCCTGCTTGCAGCCTGGGCGGTGGACCTGCGGGTGGATGCCGCCAAGCTGGCGGCGGCGTCGGCGGCTATCTTCCCACTGGAGCTCATTGCTGTGGGGCTGGTGTACCTGCTGGCTTGCAAGCTGCCCTCGGGGGCGGTGATGGGCATCACCAGCGCCTTCCTGCTGGTCTCCTTCCTGGCGGAGTTCCTCCAGCCGATGATCAAGATGCCGGGATGGCTGATCGGACTGTCGATCTTTCACCAGTACGGCACGCCGGCGGTTACCGGCATGGAGTGGGGCACTTTCCTGGCGCTGCTGGCGATCGGGTTGGCACTTCTGGTGGCTGCCGTGGTCGCCTTCGGCCGCACCAGCCTGGCAGCCCGCTCGTGAGGGGCCGTGCAAGCGCCTGGCAACCCTTGTCGTGCGCCAAGCATGTGCCCCCCACATCCACGTTCGGGAAGCGGCGTCAGGTGCGACGACTGGGTGGTGATCGCCAGCCCCATAATTTCAGTTGGCCGTTGCATGTACCATCATGGTGATGGTCCTGCGAGCAGATATCGATTGGAGGTGTCGGAAGTGCTGGATCTGAAGGTGCGGCCTGCATCCCAGCAGGATGTGGAGAAGCTGTGCCAGCTGTGCGCCCAGCTGGGATATCCCTCCACCGCCGAAGATGTGGCCACAAGGCTGGAGCGCATCTCCTCCCTGCCCACCCATTGCCTGCTGGTGGCCGAGATCGATGGCGAGGTAGTGGGCTGGGTGCACGCCTGCGAGGAGCTCACGCTGGAGTGTGAACCCTGCGCAGTGATAGGTGGCATTGTCGTAGATGATTCACACAGGAGCCAGGGCATAGGCGCACACCTGCTAGAGGCCGCTGAGGCGTGGGCAAGGCAGATGGGCTACGGGCGCATGGTCGTGCGCAGCAACATCATCCGGGAGAGAGCCCACCGCTTCTACGAGCGCCAGGGCTACAGGCTCATCAAGACCTCCAGGGTCTTCGATCGGCGGTTGGAATAGTTGTTCTGGCATGTATCTTGATGCAGTAGTCGTGATCGCGCCTGAAGGGTCTACCTATTGCAGGGGAGTAGCTATGAAGGCTCTGGACTGCGAGTGCGGAGAGCACATCGAGGCAACGAACGACGAGGAGCTGCGCATCAGGCTGCGTGAGCACCTCAACTACTACCACCAACAGGGAGAGGTCTCAGACCAGGAGCTGGAGCAGCTAATCCAAGAACGGGGCTACGAGGCCTAGGCCAGCCCTCCGGCAGTACCCTAACACAAGGCCCTACCTTGCCCTTGCTGGAGCATCAGGCCCTCTTGGGCCATAGGGAGCGCCTAGCCTCTTGTGCGCCCCGCAGCCAGCGCCAAGAGCGACCGGCCATCGCACGGACTGCCATCACAAGGCAGGTTCCCTTAGCCACACAAGCGTGCCCACACCTCCTGTTTGGGCACGTGAAGTTAGCGTGCCCCCTGGCCCCTAATACTCCGCTTCAGCTCTACGCCTCAACACGCCCCCCAAGGGCAGCGGCGCCCAGAGGATGCTAGGGCAGCTTACGGGGAAGTCCTCCCAGAGGTATAGTCCCACACCTGTAGGTCAGGGAAGTAGCTCCAAAGCCTCTTGTCCCGGGTCAACAGCATGTCGGCTTGGGCTTTGGCGTGTGCCCTAACCAAGAAGTCGGTCAGGATATGCCCCCTCAGGCTCATCATGTGGCCACACCCAGGACAGGTAACCTCAAACCTATGGCCACAAGAGCACTGTATCTTTTGGCCGCGATCCGCAAGATATGCCCTCCAAGCTCTGCTAGCTAGCCACAGCGCCTCCTCGGCGGGCTCCTCCACTTCCAACTCCAGGGAATCCACAAAGGCCATAAGCTCTTCCCGCGACTCGAAGGCGGCCATGAGCTCTGCAAGGACCACCGAGGAGATGACTAGTACCCCCCGAGCTGAGGCCCCCAGCAGGGCATCTCTGGCCGCAGCACGTGCCCGAAGATCGCCCGCCAGCAGGTCAAGCAGCGCGCAGGTGTCGATCGCCACCCTCACTCATCCTCTCCCCTTACCTCGCGCAGGAAGGCATCTACAGAGCCATCAGGAAGCCGACCCTCCAGATACCCCTCCCAGCGCTGTATCCTCTCTGGGGAAACCCTCTTGCGCAGCAGGACCTCGTCCCCTCGCACCACGAACTCCACCTCCGAGCCCTCCTTGAGCCCCAGGCGGTGCCTTACCTCCTGGGGCAACGTTACCTGGCCCTTGCGCGTGACCCTGGGCATAGGCAACCTCCTAAGCAATACTCCATAAAAATTACCATATGGTAATACCAGTTAAGTAATACCACATATACCACTTATTGGCCACAGGGAGCGAAGAGCAGCAGGAGCTTCTCCCATTCATCCATCTCCACCGGCGTGAGAGAACGCTAACCCCGACACGCCGTAGCTTACAAATGTAAAAATTCGCTAAGATGCTTGATTTTAACAGAACATATGTTATATAAAGAACTTAAGTTCTTATAAAGGAGGGGTTCATGAACGACTTCGCTGAAGCCATGGCGCACCAGCCCGACTCCGAGGTCCTCCAGGAGGCCTCACAGGACCTGCAGCAGCTTCATGCTCGCCTGCGCGATGCCGTAGAGCGCTACCGCCAGGCAGTTGTCGCCTCTCATCCTGACATCATCCCCGAGCTGGTGGAGGGAAGCACGGTCGAGGAGATCGATGCGTCTCTGGAGGCAGCGCGGGCGGCCTACCACAGGGCGGTCGAGCGGGCGCGACAGTCTTCGGTACAGTCACTACCGGCCTCTAACCCCGCGAGGTCTGCCTCTCCCCCGGCGGATGTACGCAGCGCGCCTGCCATAGCTAAGATCGCCTGGGCACTCGGCAGGCGCAGGGGGTAGGCGATGGCTTCGAACACCTTGCAGGCAGATAGCTCCCGCTGGGAGAGGCTGCACCGCTACAGGGAGTACCTCGACTTCTACGCGGGCGACCAGTGGGAATCGCCCCAGCGGGCGGGCGAGAAGCGCCTGACGTTCAACTACGCCCGCGTCTTCGTCCACAAGGCAGCCTCCTACCTCTTCGGCAAGCCCTACAACCTGCGGGTGCCGCCCTCGGACGAGATGCCGCCCGAGCGCGCCGCCGAG
>JBHORE010000020.1:0-3141 GCA_042408415.1 Thermobaculum sp. | reverse complement strand
ACGTACTGCTGGTTGATCGGGAACCGCGCTACCCCCAGCAGCTTGCCATCGGCGCCGTAGTGACGCACCGTGTAGTCGAACCTGAAGAAGCCGCTGGAGTTAGGTGCTAGATCCACTACGGAGACGTAGAAGCTACCGCCTGAATATTTAGAAGCCGGGTTGATCCCCAGCAGCCGCAGCCCCCCCAGATAGTGGTTGGTCCAGACGTTGCGCACCACCTCGCCCACCTGAACGCTGCCGGCGCGCGGCCTCTCCCTTGTAGCAGGGGTGATGGTTATGGTCTTGCCGTTGATGGTAGCTCCTCTCACCCAGGCTCGGGAGAGGGTGCCATCCGGAGACAGCAGCCTGTACTTGACGATGCCCCTTGCCTCCAGGTAGAGCTCGCCGTCCTGTCCCACGATCAGCCCGGTGATGGATCTCTCCAGGGAGGAGGGTATAGCGTACCTCTGGATGAGCTTGCCGTCGTAACCTAGCTTGAGGATGCGGATGGCAGGCGAGCCACCGTCCAGCGCCACCAACCCGTACGGCGTGGCCTTGAGGTCGGTTATGCCCACCGCGCCGTAGGGCTTGAGGTCTATGGTGCCCAGCACTTTCCCCTCGGCCGAGACGTGCGTGAGCTTGTCGACGTAGGAGTTAGAGATCCAGAAGGTGCCATCAGAGGCGACCGTGAGCGCTGTGGGTCCCCATTGCAGCTCCTCTGGTTGATCCGCCATGGAGTACATCACCGTGTTGCCACCTTCTTGCAGGGAGAATTCCGTGAGGTTGGTGCCCGATCCAGGTCCCTCGGCGGCCGCGGGCCGGTAGATGCCCAGCAGGGCGAGCATGCAGCCGCAGATCGCTAGCCTTCTCATAGGGGTGACCCCTTTGTTGTCTATAAGCGACGTATATAGCATAAAAATTGCGTCAAGTTTAATCCATAGCCAATTTAGGCTAATCCTACCTGGGAGTCGTGTGCCCCCACAGGTTTTCTGGTATCGTAGTACCTGGTGGACAAA
Organism: Thermobaculum sp.; assembly: GCA_042408415.1. Taxonomy (GTDB): domain Bacteria; phylum Chloroflexota; class Chloroflexia; order Thermobaculales; family Thermobaculaceae; genus Thermobaculum. Next base: position 2,146 of record JBHORE010000020.1, on the reverse strand, counting down.
ATCCTACTGGGGGAAAAGCATGATAAAGTTAGGGATCATTGGTTGTGGAGACGTGGCGTTTCGCTCTTATTTCCCGGTGCTAGCTCAGCTGGAGGAGGCCGAGGTGGTGGCCTGCTTCGATACCGTGGCTGAGAGGGCGCAGAGGGCGGCGGCCGGCTTCCAGGGAGCCAAGGCCTACACCTCGTACGAGGAGTTCCTGGCGCATCCTGGGCTTGAGGCCGTGATCAACCTCACTCCCGCCCCGCTGCATGCTCAGGTCACCGAGGCGGCTCTGAGGGCTGGTAAGCACGTGCTCTCCGAGAAGCCGATAGCGGGCAAGGTCGAGGAAGCGCAGGCTCTCATAGGGCTCGCCAAGGAGCAGGGGCTGCTGCTGCTTGCGGCGCCGGCGGTCATGGCCACCCCACGCTTCAAGTGGGTCAAGCAACTGCTGGCCTCGGGACGTATAGGTACTCCGACGTTGGCGGTGGCCCAGATGGCGACCATGGGTCCTGCTAGCTGGAGGGAGTACACCGGTGATCCCACGGTCTTCTACTCGGCGGCCGTGGGGCCGGTGGTGGACATCGGGGTGTACGCGCTGCACGCGGTCACGGGGCTCTTGGGTCCCGCCAGGCGGGTGCAGGCGATGGGAGGTATAGCCATCCCCGAGAGGACCGTGCTTGCGGGCCCCCACGCCGGCAAGAAGATCCAGGTGGAGGCCAACGACCACGTGCTGATCCAGCTAGATTTCGGACACAATCGTTTCGCGCAGGTGCTCGCCAGCTTCGCGGTGCCCAACAGCAAGGCGCCGGCGATAGAGCTCCACTGTACCGGTGGTACCCTTAGCCTTGATATAACTAGATGGTATCAGGGTTACGGCTCGATCGATGTGTATCTTGAGGATGGCTCCGAGGTGGGTCTGGAGGGCTGGATCGACAACCTCTATCCCCCCTTGCTCGAGGAAGGCCCAACTTTCGGCCTGATAGGTTATGGCCCGGCACACTTCGTGCGTTGCCTGGCAGGCAAGGAGGAGCCGATCCTCACCGCGGAGCACGCCACGCACGTGCTGGAGATCATGAACAAGATCGGCGATTCCATCAGGCAAGGCAGGGCGCTGGACCTTGACACCAGCTTCTGATGATTGGACAATTCACCTTACGATACGTATATAGGAGGTATTTATGGGGCCGGATAACGTGGCACTCGAGCTGTACACGCTGAGGGAGCAGGTGCGGGAGGACTTCCCAGGGGCCCTCCGCGCCGTGGCCGAAGCGGGTTATAGGGCGGTGGAGTTTGCGGGCTACGGTCGGCACACCCCCCAGGAGCTAAGGGCTTTGCTGGATGATCTGGGGATAAAGGCGATCAGCGCGCACGTGCCCTACCAGCGCTTCGAGCAGGAGTTCGATAAGGTCATTGAGGAGCTGCATGCGCTCGGCTGCGAGTATGCGGTCGTGCCCTACACCACAGAGGAGCTGCGCAACAGCCCGGAGGCCGTCAAGAGGCTTGCCGAGACGTTCAACCGCTGGGGGGAGCGCTGCGCGACCGAGGGGCTGCGCTTTGGATACCATAACCACGCGTTCGAGTTCGAACCTCTGGGTGAGGAGACGATGTACGACCTGCTGGCGGCCAACACCGATCCGGCGTTCGTCGACCTGCAGATCGACATCTACTGGGTGATGTACGCCGGACGGGACCCCATCGAGCTTATTCGACGGCACTCCGGGCGCGTGCCCACCCTGCATGCCAAGGAGATGTCCAACAAGCCCGACAGGTCCGATACCACAGTGGGCGATGGCATCACGCCGTGGCCTCAGCTCCTGGCGGCGGCCAACGCCTCGGGCACGCAGTGGCTCATAGTCGAGCAGGAGGATAGTCCTTCCGACGTTTACCAGGACATCAAGCGCAGCCTGGAGAACCTGCGTAGGCTGATATCAGCATCACTGGATTCCTAAGGAGGTGAGCACATGTCGCAGACCAGCAATGAGCTTGCTTCCGGAAGATTCCCCGAAGGATTCACATGGGGCACCGCCACTGCCGCCTACCAGATAGAGGGGGCGGTGCGCGAGGATGGTAGGGGGGAGTCCATCTGGGACCGCTTCAGCCACACCCCTGGCAAGACCTACAACGGCGACACCGGCGACGTGGCCTGCGACCACTACCACCGTTGGCA
>JBHORE010000003.1:0-80441 GCA_042408415.1 Thermobaculum sp. | reverse complement strand
GAGCCGTTGGGGCCAACTATAGCCGTTATGCCATGATCAAACTCTAGTAATGTGTGATTACTAAAGCTCTTGAATCCTTGTATTTTCAGGGAATTGATCTTCAATTTTCCGCCTGAATATCCCTATACTCCGTATACTTGGGGAACATATGGGTTACTTCCCGGGTTATAAGTCCTCCGTGTCCTAAGTTTGCGATTAGGGCGTTATCCAGTTGCTCTCCCGTAAAGAACCTAGTCATTATAAGATCTAAGGCTGTTCGTTGTGAAAACATACCACACGAAGCCACACCAATGATAGGGGTATTCGCTAAATACGCTAACCAGTAGGTACTTCCCGGGTGTGCAGGTATCCCTCTTCTGATTACTTTCCCTCCAAGATGCTCAATAGCTTTTATAGCAGGGTCCAATGGATCTAAGGAGCTTGTGCCACCAATCATAACCAAATCACATCCAGACGCTATTATATGCTCCAGATCCTCTTTTATCTTTTCGCTAGCAGAATAGACTAGAATGGGTTTTTGAGATCCAAACCAGGCTATTTTGTCTTTGAGCACCATTTCAAACTTCTCTCTAGCCTTCAAACCCATGGATTCTTGTACGATTACTCCAATCTGTTTGCTCTGATAGGGAGCAACATGAATTACTCCATTGTACATCTGAGATTCGGCTTCGCGGATGCTTGCCTCAGATATAGCTAGAGGTGCTATCTTAGCAGACGCTACGTGTTGCCCAATCTCTACGGGTGTTCTATCATGCAGAGTCCATAATAGTACACCGTCTATCTCGTTGACTCTTTGTAGACGGTCTATATCAACTCTAAGCAACCCACGAACCGTTGCTTCAATGCGTAGGCTACCTTCGCTTATGGGGCCTAGCTGTAGCCCCGTCCCTGCTGCTGCTCTTGCGATCCTCTCAGCAGCTGTAGCTTCGTCTATGTCGCCTTTCTCGAGTATGACTAGGTGTATTTTAAGATCTCCCAGATAGCTCATTACCTGTTGCTCAGAGCCATCTATTATGTGACCTTTTCTTATTAGGATCTTTTTAGGATTAGCAGGATCAAAGATGTTATGACATATAATACTTCCCTGATAGCTGGTTACTTGACTAGCTGGTAGCTCTATAGCCCGCATTTGCTATTCTTGTTCCTTTACTAGTTTTGTGAGCCAGTTATTTATTATAAACTTGTCGTGTTCAAAGGCCATATCAGGGAGGGCACGAGCATCAAACCAACCAATGGCTGCAATTTCGTCTTGATTGGGTAAAATCTTACCTTGTACGTTTTGGACTTCATATACGGCCAGAATTACTGGGTTACCCCTTTCCGACCAAAGTTCAATCAGTTTTGGATTAGATATTCGTAACCCTGTTTCCTCGTAGACTTCCCGTTCCAGCGCATCTTCTAGCTTTTCACCTCGGTCGACATAGCCTGCGGGAAAGCTCCACTTGTCTTTGCCGGGGTCGTAAGTCCTCTTACATAGCAAAATGTTGAAGTCGGAGTGTATTAGGGCAGCAACTACTACTTTCGGATCGTTCCATAGTACCCATCCACATGAAGGACAAACGGGCCTTATCTTATCTTCCAAATTTCGTCTGGTAAGCTCGTGACCGCACTGTAGACAGTACATGCTATTGTTCCATAAATCTTGCAATGATGTTTTTATAGTCTTCAGGTGTATCGATATCCTCCATGGAACCCAGATCACCAACTTCCACTTTTATTACCATGTCTATGTGATTGTAGATGATATTTTTTGCCCCTTTATCTCCACTTATCGTCTTTAAATCATCGAGAGATTCTGTAGGGAAAATAACTGGGTTGCCATCTTTACCGTTATAAGTAGGAACTATTATCTTCTTTGAATGAAGATCAAATGCGTCGATTAATTTATCTATGACCTTAGCGCTCACTAAGGGTTGATCTCCAAGCAGGATCATTACTCCCCTGGTGTCTTCGCTCACTTCCTCTAAGCCTAACTTGATAGATGAGCTTATCCCTCTTCCTGGGTCTGTATTGACCACTATAAGCACATTTTTGTCTAGTGATCCTAGTATTTGGATTGCTTGCTGCTCTATTTGGGGTGATACTACTACGATCACTCGGTCCAATTTTGACCTTATAGTGTTAAGCATGACTTGTGATAGGAGTGTTTGAGACCCTAATCTTAAGAGCTGTTTAGGTTGTCCCATCCTCTGGGAGAGTCCAGCTGCTAAGATTATGCCTGTAACCTTTGTTGGATTTATCTTATCGTCTATCATCGGCTCTCAATAGTCATATTTGCAGTTATGCTCTTGCGTATTTACCATAGTTATGGGAGAAGAAGCTAGATTTTTGCTTCCTAGTTTAGATACAGGAGTATTCCTTGCAACCATCCGTGAATATAATACCTTTGTTTCCATTACACACTGTGCTATTTCCAGGCATGCTTTTACCCCTCCACATCTTTGAGGAGAGGTATAAGATAATGATCTCACGCTGTCTTGCTCACGATGGAATGTTCGGGGTGGTTAAGATTCGCAGGGGTAAAGAGGTTGGAGGTCCGGCTGAGCCAGAAGAAGTTGGTACTATAGCAAGAATAGTTTCAGCTGGGAAGTATCCAGATGGTCGTATGGATCTACTTACGGTAGGTAAGGAGAGATTTCGGATCCTTCGACTTATAGATGATGAGCCTTACTTGCAGGCTGAGATAGAATTTTTACAAGATGAAGAAGAGGATGAGCATGAGGTGTATATATTTGCTGAAGAGGTAAGGGATTTGATATCTGCTTATCGACAAAAGGCAGGTATAAAAGGGGCTTCAGATGAGATCAGCCATGATATTCAGTCCCTGTCTTTTGTAGCAGGAGCACTTCATATTCCTTTATCTGAGAAACAGAAAATCTTAGAGTGTACCTCTGCCAGGCAAAGACTAAGCTGGATAGCTAAGCATCTACGTGCAGAGGTAAGCCTCTTGGATAAAATAGGACCTACTAGACCTATTATTGAGCCCGATAGTGATATTTAGAGTTTGACCTAAATCTTTCTTCTAAATTACAAGGGAAGTACCTACTATTAGGTACTTCCCTTGTAGTGTCTCTTCCGATTTTATTTACTTATAACACTATCTGCAGCTTCTGGCTGTAGCGGCGTTATTGCCAGTATCAAAAGAGTGGCCGCAAGCGCAAGTGCTTACTGCGTTAGGGTTGTTGATCGTGAATCCTGAGCCAAAGAGACCATCAATGTAGTCTATCTCAGAGCCTTTGACATAAGGATAACTATAGCTGTCTATAAGAATCTTGACCCCGTTTTGCTCGAACACATGGTCTTCAGGATCAACCTCTTCTTCAAAGGCCATGCCATAGTTGAGACCGGAGCATCCGCCGCCCGCAACGTATAGCCTTAGGGCAGCACCCTGTTGTCCTTCCCTCTCCATTAGGTCCTTGATCTTGGCGGCTGCACTCTCCGTAATTGTTACCATCTTTTCAGAAACCTCCCAACTGGATATCCTACTCTCTGGAGCAGTATATAACAAGCCGACGTTACTAGTCAATCTGATTCACTAGTAAAAATGACTAGCCAGCCCGCTTTGTCTGAGGGTTAGCGGTTGACCTTGGGAGGGTGTTAAATGCCTGTTTGATCTCAATATTATAAGTAAGCTATCTCCTTGCTCTATGATCTCTGTTACGCTACATTCCAGAGCCAATACTGATTTTGAAAGCACGGTATTGTTATCCTGGTGCACTTCTACATCATCAGGGAGTTTGGGGCTACTCTCTAGCAAGCTTTCCACAGTTGTTCGCTCTCCTGCCATGAGAACATTTATCCATACTGTTTGATCCTTGCTTATCGATGCAGCTAGATGGTCTGTTTTCTTTATCCCTGCTACTAACAACAGCGGATTCCAAGAAACAGGCATCAAGCATGGTGTTACCGTCTGGGCGATATCGTTATTAATTTCGAGAGTAAGCACATACACTCCTAAGGTAAATAGCTCTCTTATGTTGCTGTCGGTAGATTTAGATCTTGGCATCTTATTTTCCTAGGCTCAGGCTAATTACAGCTATTGCAGCCAGGGACAATGGAGCTCCAAAAGCAAAGTAACTTTTTCTACTTGCCCTCCCTGTTATCAGAAGTACTACAGCGTAGATCCCAGCAAGGACTATCCCAAATATCAGAGCTGCTAGCACTAATCTCGCTCCTACCATGCTACCTATCATGGCAGCTAATAGAATATCTCCTACCCCAAGTGCCAATGCTCGGAATATCACTATTCCTATTGCAAATATCAGCGTAAACACAATAAGCCCTTCTAATAACCCTAATAAAGTATTAGCCAGGTTTGTATTGCACAATAATGGATTAAGCAGCAGGGATGCCAGTATCCCTGTTACCACAACTGATGGATATACAAGTCTCCTTTGCAGATCTATAGCCCCGCATGCAGCCAGCAGAGCAATGTATACGCCAGCGGCTAAGTTGCATTCAATGCCTACTTGCAGTCCATGAACTACAACTGCCAGGAAGCAAATAGTAGCGAGTAGGAGTGATTGCTTACTGTCAACTCCGGGTTTTATTCCACCTATCTTTGATGCAATTATATTTGCCGCGGTGGCTGATAGTAGACCTGTCACTACAGATATAAGAGCTTCGATCATCTTCCAAGATATCTTTGTATGTTTTGTTCGTGTTCCTGCAAGGTTTTTGCAAAAGCATGTGACCCGTCGCCCTTAGCAACAAAATAAAGATAATCTGTGTGAGCGGGATACGCCACGGCTTTTATTGATGGTAATCCAGGACTACAGATAGGTCCTGGTGGAAGCCCCTTATGTACGTATGTATTGTAAGGGGAGTCGGATTTTAGATCTTGCCTTGTCAAAGAGGATTTCCACCACTCTCCCCTTCTTCCAACTGCATATTGGACTGTTGGATCAGCTTGCAGGGGCATGCCCTTTCTTAGTCGATTGAGATAAACCGAGGCGATTATTGGTCTTTCAGATGGAATTTGAGCCTCTCTTTCCACAATGCTGGCCAGGGTTAGTCCTTCGTTTATAGTCAGCCCTTGGCGTTTGAAGCCTTGAATTATATCCCTAGAGAGGTGCTTTTGCATGTTAGCTATTCCCTCTCTTACGAGCTGCTGTGCAGCATTCTCCTCTGTGAAGATATACGTATCTGGAAAGATATAGCCCTCGATACTAACTCCCTCAGGCTTAGAAGCTAACAACGGAAACTTTGGTGGGTTATTTATCGCTTCCTGCCATTGTTGTGGGGTAGTGAGTCCTAATTGAATCATCCTGTCCTCGATTTGTCCTAGTCTGAAACCTTCGGGAATAGTGATCTTAGATTGATTGCTTGCATCTGTAAAAATGGCTATGAGATCCCTAGCACTCGTTCCCTTCTTTATCAAATATCTACCCGGCAGGAGATGACCCCTTTCACCTGAGAGCACGACTAGAGCCTTGAATATTAGAGGCCTTCTTACGATTCCAAGTCTGTGTAGCCTGTCTGTAAGGTCGTTCCAGCCTTCTCCAGGCCTCACTACAATCGTCACCGGTTTAGAAGATGCATCCGCTCTAGGTGTTGGGTCCAAATACCACCATATTGCTGGAATAGTTAAGACAAGAATCACCAACACCCAAAACAGGGGCCAACGTGCTGGTTGATCATCTGGAGATTGCCTGTTGATATCCTGGTTCATCTTGCGATTCTAGCAAGCAGAGATGCACATTACAATTTCGGCGGCACCTGATACTATATCATGTGTCCGCACAAAAGCTACCGGCGATAGTAATCCTTGGTCCTACTGCTGTGGGTAAAACTGCCCTATCCATAGACCTTTGCCTTGAATATAACGGAGAGGTGGTCAATCAGGATAGTAGGCAGGTTTATAGGTACATGGATATCGGAACTGCGAAACCTACCCGTGAGCAACGGGCCAGGGTTCATCATCACTGTATAGATCTAGTAAATCCGGATGAGACATGGACACTAGCACAGCAGCAGGAATTGTCTTATAGAACAATTGATGATTTACTCAGCCGGTATAAAGTCCCTTTTGTGGTGGGAGGTACTGGTCAATATCTGAAAGCAATCATTGAGGGCTGGAATATACCAAGGGTAGCTCCTAATCCTGAGATTAGAGATTCTTTGCGTGCTATCGCTGAGGAAAAAGGTACAAAATTTCTCCATGACAAGTTGAGAAATGTAGATCCTGTAGCTGCTGAGAGGATCCTTCCAGGCGACTTGCGAAGAATAATTAGGGCTTTAGAGGTGTTTAAATCAACGGGGAGACAAATATCTGAGCTTCAGTCCTCAGAACCTCCCAAATATGATTTTTTGATACTTGGCCTGACAATGGACAGAGCTAAGTTATATGAACGTATTGAGAACAGAACTAAAGATATGTTGCGTAGAGGGCTATTGGAAGAGATACAAAGCCTGCTAGATATGGGTTACGGATGGGATCTGCCTTCCATGCAGAGTATAGGCTATGGGGAATTTCAACCATATTTTGAGGGTCGATCCTCTCTTGAAGAATGTTTGAGACAACTTTCTTATCATAATCACAAGTTAGTCAGACACCAGTACGTATGGTTCAGAAAGTTTAGAGACGTGAATTGGTTTGATCCAACTATAGATATGGATTTGGTAAGCATGAAATCTCTAATAGATAGACATCTGTCTTAATCTGTTATTGCAACTTGGTTGTAGTAGTATAACTATGAAGAATAAAGACGTATTTAGAGGAGATCAATTGCAGGACACAATTGACAGAGTGGGACCTATAAAACCAGTTTCGACCGCACAGCCTGAAGAGCTAGCGATCTTAGTAGGGGTTCAAACTCCTGATAGCAAATGGGATGTTAATTCATCTCTAGATGAATTAGAGAGGCTAGCTGATACAGCCGATGTCAAGGTTGTAGGACGGATAACACAGCGTCTTGCGACCCCTGATCCCAGGACGTTTATTGGTAAGGGTAAGTTACGTGAGCTAGCTGATATGAAGAATGCAACTGGTGCTACAGTTGTTTTATTTGACGACGAACTCTCCCCAAGTCAGGAGCGTAATCTAGAGGACGAGCTCAAGTGCAAGATAATAGATAGATCTGCCTTGATACTAGACATATTTGCTCGACGTGCTAGGACTAAAGAGGGAAGATTACAGGTAGAACTTGCTCAGCTTGAGTATCGCCTTCCGAGACTTACAAGAATGTGGACACACCTCTCCAGACAAGGGGTAGGAGGGGTTGGTCTTAGAGGCCCAGGAGAAACTCAGCTAGAAGTTGACCGAAGACAGTCTAGGGAACGTATAACTCATATAAAAAGAGAGATCGAGCAGGTAAGAAAGCATCGTAAGATACTACGTGAGCACAGGAAGGCCGAGGGGCTACCTGTAGTCTCGCTTGTAGGCTACACGAATGCTGGTAAGAGTACGCTTCTTAATAAGCTTGCTGGTGCTGATGTCTTGGCAGAGGATAAGCTATTCGCAACTCTTGATCCTACTACCAGGCAAGTGCGGCTTCCTGCTGGCATGCTTAGCCTGTGGACCGACACGGTAGGGTTTATCCAGAAGTTGCCTACAGATCTGGTTGCTGCCTTCCGGGCTACTCTTGAGGAGATACTTGAAGCGGATGTGCTAGTCCACGTTGTAGACATAACTCACGAGAATGCAGAGGAACAAGCAGCAACTGTGAATGAGACCCTAAGATCCCTAGGGGCGGCTGATAAACCTACAGTAGTGGCACTTAACAAGATCGATAAGCTGGCTCCTAATCTTGATAGTGGCCTACCGTCCTTAGAGGATATCCCAGATAATTACGTCCTTATTTCTGCTGAGTTGGGGTGGGGCATAGATACACTTTTATCAAAAGTTGAGCAAGTGCTAGAGGGCAATCTAAAGGAACTTGATGTATTGCTTCCTTATTCGGAGGGAGCTCTTGTGGACCTGTTCCATAAATATGGTCAGGTTAGAACTGAAGAGTTTACTCACGCCGGCACACATATCAGAGGCAAGTTACCTGAAAAATACGTAAGTCTTATGAGACGATATGAAACTGCTGAAGCTAGGTCCGGCGACTAGTCGCCGGACCTAGCTTTGTCCTCAGATTAACTGCCCTGATACTGGGTTTTCGGCAGTTGTTCTGCTATCTTTACTTGCAGAGAAAGATCCTATGGAGTTGTATAGATAATGCTCAAAGTTGCGGTCATGGTATCTGGCAGGGGCAGTAACTTGGAAGCGATCCTCCAAAGGCAACGCGAGGGAGTACTGGGAGCTGAGGTTTCCCTGGTAGTGTCTAATTATCCCGATGTTAAGGCTGTACAAATTGCGAAGGATTTTGGGATAGAAGTATTTGTCTGCTCTGACCGCAAAGGTAATGATAGGAAAGAAGCTCAAATGGAAATATCTAACATGCTTATTGCTAGAGATGTTGGCTTAGTTGTTTTGGCAGGATATGATCGCATACTGACGAAGGAATTTGTACGCCGTTGGCAAGGAAGGATCATCAACATACATCCCTCACTGTTACCTGCATTTAGAGGAACACTCCACGCCCAGGCCGAGGCCCTAAAGCATGGGGTAAAGATATCTGGTTGCACTGTACACTTTGTGACTGAGGACGTTGACGCGGGACCTATAATCGCACAGGCAGCCGTTCCAGTATTTGAGAATGATACTGTGGAATCTTTGTCCGATAGGATCTTGATGGAAGAGCATAGAATCCTCCCCGAGGCTATAAGGCTCTTTGCTCAGGGAAGACTTACTATTCAGGAAGGAAAAGTCTTAATCAAGGGGTAAGGTGGTGCGTGCTATTATAAGTGTCTCCGACAAGACCGGCATAGTAGAGCTTGCAAACGATTTTGTTTCTAAGGGGGTAGAGATTTTCTCTACTGGTGGGACTTTGACTGTGTTAAGGGAAGCTAATATTCCCGCCAAGTCTGTTACCGACATTACTGGTTTCCCAGAGATCATGGAGGGAAGAGTCAAGACGCTGCACCCTCAGATACATGGGGGCATACTTGCTAGAAGATCTCGGCCAGATGACATGCAAGAGATAGCAGCACTTGGTATCGAGCCTATAGATATTGTAGTGGTAAATCTTTATCCCTTTGAAGAAACTGTTTCTAATCCCGATACCGATCTCTCTACAGCGCTAGAGAACATAGATATAGGCGGGCCTACACTTATTAGGGCAGCAGCAAAGAATTTCCTGGACGTTTTGGTCTTGACTGATCCTCAGGATTATCAACTTGTCTTGGAAGAGTGGTCACAACATGGGCAGGTAAGTCAACAAACTCGCAGGTGGCTAGCAGCCAAGGCTTTTGCCCATGTATCAGCCTATGATGCTCTTATAAATCGCTATCTGGCTGCTGAAGAGGAGCTGTTCCCTAACATAGTCACCATACCTTTGCGCAAGGTACAAGATCTAGTGTATGGCGAGAACCCTCATCAAAGGGCAGCTTTATATGCTGAAGTAAGCCCTGGATACACCGGTCTAGTTCAGAAGTTGAGACAGGTAGGTGGTAGGGACCTGTCTTTTAACAACATATTGGATCTATATGCTGCGGTTAGTGTTGTTGCTGATTTTCTAGGGCCAACAGCCACCATAATCAAACATGGTATTCCTTGTGGATTGGCAACCAACCCTGATCTACAACTAGCCTTCGAACGAGCGCTAGCGGGGGATCCAGTTTCGGCTTTTGGTGGGATAGTAGGTGTGAATCGCGAAATAGATGCAGGTCTGGCGGAAGTTATGACCCAAACACATTTTGATCTCATAGTTGCTCCTTCTATCACTGAGGAAGCCAAGCAAGTTTTTTCCAAGAAGCGCAGGTTGAGGTTACTTGAGGTGGGCGATATGAAGCCCAGCTGGGAGGAGCCTCTAACTCCTTGGACCCTCGATTGGAGGAGAATAAACGGGGGGTTCCTTGCACAAACCATGGATGCAGTATCTCCAGATGAGGTAACTACCAGGGTGGTCACAGAGCGTCAACCTACACTTGAAGAGACGACTGACTTGTTATTTGCATGGCGTGCAGTAGAGCATGTAAGGTCTAATGCTATAGTTCTAGCAAAGGATCTCTCTATGGTAGGTGTAGGTTCGGGGCAAACAAGTCGAGTTGATGCAGTGAGGCACGCAGTAGAGAAGGCCGGGCCGAGGGCAGAGGGCAGCGTTATGGCCAGCGATGCTTTCTTCCCGTTCCCCGATGGCATAGAGGAAGCTGCTAAGGGGGGCGTAACTGCAGTCATACAACCAGGAGGCTCTATCAGGGATGAGGAGGTAATACGTGCCGCTAACAAGCATGGCATGGCTATGGTCTTTACAGGTACCCGCCACTTCAAGCACTAATACATTAGCATTGTAGAAAATAGAAATTGGGAGGGATCTAAGGATCCCTCCCAACCCTTCTACGGTTGACGATAATAGCCTATCTTTCAGCTAGCTGTCTTCTGTACTCGTTATATTTCTCAGCTATTTCAGGGTACTTGATTCCGAGGATTTGTGCTGCCAGGTAAGCCGCATTTCTGGCGCCCGCCTTTCCTATTGCCACAGTGGCTACTGGTACGCCTGCAGGCATCTGGACTATAGCGTAGAGGGAGTCTTGACCTTTTAGGTCGCTTGTGGGCAGAGGGACTCCTATAACGGGTTTTGTTGTAAGGGAAGCTATAACTCCTGGCAGGTGTGCAGCTGCACCAGCTCCTGCTATAAACAGCTCTATACCATTTGCTGTTGCCTGTGATACGTATTCCCTGAGCTTATTGGGCTGTCGATGAGCAGATATTACCTTAAGCTCTCCTTCTATCCCCATCTGTTCGAGAGTATCCATTGTTTCCTGCATATAAGATCTATCTGATTCGCTACCCATTAACACAGAAACTAGAGGCATAAATTATCAATCTCCCTCCCTATAATTTTTCTTGCTTCCACGTTAGCTAAATCGTAGACCTGATCTATAGGCATGTCATGCTTTTGAGCTAATGACACACAGTCTTCGTACTCAGGCTTAACTTGATGTACTTTGCCATCTATCAGCTTCAACTTTAATCTGATTTTGCCCAATTTGGTATCTATCTCCCTTATCTCTCTGCGAGCTTTTACTCTTTTAAGACGGCTCTCCCTTACGCCAAGAGTTGTAGTCTCTCTCAGAAGCAAATCCGTAATCTCTAATGCATTTTCTTCTAGCGTTAGGACGCTTATCACATGTCCATATCTACCTTTCTTCATAATGACCGGAGAGATCCAAACGTCCAGAGCCCCACTACGAAGTAGTTTCGATTGCATATAAGAAGTCAATTCAGGGGATAGGTCATCAATATTTGTCTCTATCATGACTACTTCGTCTACGTCGTAGGTGTTAAGTGCTGATGAAGGTTCATCCTTTTCGAGCAGTATAGCTCTCAATGCATTGGGCCAAGGGAGATGACGTGAGCCAAATCCGTACCCTATTTTACGAATCTTGGCAGCAGTCGGTATATCAAAATGAGCCAGCTTGGCTACAAGGGCTGCTCCTGTAGGGGTTACCATCTCGCCAGAGCCCCTACTGAATGTAACTCTGGCATCACACGTACTGAGGATTTCCAAAGTGGCAGGCGCAGGCACCGGTAGCTTTCCATGACTTGTAGATACGAAACCATCTCCCAAAGGTAAGCTTGAACAGTAAATCTGATCTATCTCTAGAAGATGCAGCGCCAAGCATGTGCCTACTACGTCTATTATCGAGTCTACAGCTCCAACTTCGTGGAAGTGTATTTCATCCACCGATGTGCCGTGTACTTTGGCTTCAGACTGAGCGATTAGGTGAAAGATGTCTATGGCTTTATTCTTGACGCTGTCAGGAAGCTTAGATTTTGTAATTATCTGGACTATGTCTTGAAGGTTTCTATGGATGTGCTGCTCTGAATACTCAACTTCTATCTTAGTTCCGCTTATGCCTGATTGTGTTGTCTTCTCTATCTTTAGGTTCCAGTTACCTATATCCAGAGATTGAAGTTGCTCATTCAAGGCATTTGCGTCGGCACCTAGATCTAACAGTGCTCCAAGAAACATATCTCCGCTAATGCCGCTATATGTGTCTAGGTATAGCTGTGTCATAAAGTGAGTGCTCCATTCTTAGTTGACCGCATGCTGCCAGAATGTCCGCTCCCCTTTCCAGTCTTACTGTGCAGGGTATTCCCGCGCTTAGTAGTATGTCTCTGAAAGCATTTACTTCCTCAGTTGAAGGAGGCTCGAAAGGACTCCCGGGTACTCTATTGAGAGGGATCAGGTTCACGTGGCAGAGCAATCCTCGTAACAGGTTCGATAGATCTCTCGCTTGTTCTTTGGAGCTGTTACAGCCAGCTATGAGTACGTATTCAAAGGTGATTCTCCTATGAGTTCTTGCGACATATCTTTTTGCAGAGGCTATCAACTCTGAGATGGGCCACCTGCGATTGATAGGCATGATACTTGTGCGTAGATCATCATTAGGTGCATGGAGCGATATAGCTAGGTTCACCTGAAGATCTGTTGGTGGAAATCTATCTATCTGATGAACTAAGCCCGCAGTGGATATAGTGATCCTGCGTGCGCTAAAGTTCATGCCGGTGGGTTCATGCAAGTTCTCTACAGATCGCCAGACAGCATCTAGGTTAGCCAAGGGCTCGCCCATACCCATGTACACAATATTTGTGAGCTTCCTACCTTTATCACGAAGCCTCTTCGAGAAGTACAGGATTTGATATACTATTTCGCCTGCTGAGAGGTTTCTGTAGAAACCTCCTAAGCCAGTAGCACAGAATGTGCAGCCAATAGCGCATCCTGCTTGTGAGCTTACGCAGACTGTAGCCCTACCATCCATATATTCCATTAGAACACTTTCAATAGCGTTACCATCCTCAAGACGGAACAGAACTTTCTCGGTATCACCTCCATCAGCTACAAACGTCCTAATGGGAGTGATGTTAGGGAATGGGAACTCTGCGCTTAGCTCCTCTCTAAGGGCCTTTGGCAGGCTGGTCATTTTCTCTGGATCGATTTCTAACTGCCTATAGAGGGCCTGCCATACCTGAACCGCTCTGTATTCTGGATAACCCCTCAGCCTGATCCATTCACGCAGTTCCTGTAAGGAAAGATCAAGCAAGGATTTAGCTGGCTTGTGATTTTTCCTTTTGGCGATACTGAGTGCCGGATGCATGTTCATCGAGTAATTATATCGTATAGCACTTAGATAATTTCCAAGCACTTCATTCCTTTACACTTAGTTCCTTACTTGATACATTGCAACTGGACTTGACCATTTTATGGCAGGTACTACTTTGGGAGGAACAGGTGATGTCATCTACCCTTCATAAAGTTACCATTCGGGACCTGATACGTTTGAAGCAAAAAGATGAACCCATAGTAATGGTGACTGCGTATGACTATCCAACCGCCCTACTGGCTGATAGGGCAGGTATAGATGTCATATTAGTAGGCGATTCCATTGCTAACAATGTCCTTGGGTACGAACATACCTTACAAGTAAGCATGGACGAGATGATAAGCCATTCTAGAGCTGTTTCGAAGGCAACTGAAAGGGCTCTTATTGTGGGCGACATGCCATACATGTCCTATCAGCCCTCTGATAGAGATGCGGTTTTGAATGCTGGTGCCTTTATGAGGGATGCTGAAGTCGATGCAGTAAAGCTCGAGGGCGGCACGGCAGTGCTTTCAAGGATTAAGGCCATAGTAGCTGCGGGCATACCAGTAATGGGGCATATAGGCCTTACTCCTCAGTCATTCTCGTTGCTCGGAGGTTACAGGGTACAAGGGAGAGATTCTGGCTCTGCCTTGAGGCTCTTGAATGAGGCCCTGGCTCTACAGGATGCAGGCATATTCGCTCTTGTTCTCGAGGCTGTACCTGCGCCGGTGGCCAAGGCTATCACAGAGCGCTTGGAGATACCTACCATAGGCATTGGTGCTGGTCCTTATTGCGACGGCCAAGTGTTGGTCTTCCATGATATATTTGGCTTGAGTCAAAGATCACTACCTAAGTTTGCCAAACGATACGTTGACCTATCCGAGCATATACTTAAGGGCTTCTGTATGTACAAAGAGGATGTAAAGAGTAGAAAGTTCCCTGACGAGGAGCACTCCTATTCATTAAGCCCTGAGGAGCTCACCAAATTCCAGCAAGCTTTGAGTTAGTTATTTTTGTGCGCGGCAGGACTCTATCTGCCGCGCACAGCTCTACCAGATCTTGAACTTCCTGTTTTCGTATATGAGCTCTCCGTCGGCGTAGACCTTAGCATCAGTCAGATCTGCGATCATATCCCAATGTATGGCGGATGCATTGGTCCCACCCGTTTCAGGGTAAGCCCTTCCAAGGGCCATATGCATCGTTCCACCTATCTTTTCGTCGAAAAGTATGTTACGAGTGAACTTCTGAATATCGTAGTTTAGGCCAAAGGCTACTTCGCCGACTCTTCTGGCTCCCTCATCGATATTTAGCATTGAGTTCAGCAAATCCTCCCCGCGGGAAGCAGTGGCGTCTACAACCTTGCCGTCCTGGAAGGTAAGCCTCACGTTTTCTACCTCCCTTCCGTTGTATACGGCTGGATAGCTGAACCTTATATGACCATTTACTGAGTCCTCAATAGGTCCGGTGAATACCTCCCCGTCTGGGAAGTTATGCTTGCCATCTGCACTTATCCATTTTCTTCCCCCTACTCGGTAGCGGAGATCGATATCATTCCCAACGATATGTATTTCATCATGGCTTTCAAGCAGCTTCACGATTTCTTGTTGCTTTTTGGCTATCTTTTGCCATGATTCAGATGGGTTATCGTGATGGATTAATCCTGCGTTAAACACAAAGTTTTCATATTCCTCTAGGGACATCTCTGCATCCTGAGCATACGCATGTGTAGGGTACAGAGTCAGGCACCATCTGAGCTCGCCTGTTGCGGCTCTTTCAAGATATCTTCTCATGATATCTGTTCGTGCTTGCTGGGCGATGGCTAGCTTGTTAGGGTCTACATTGGTTAGAGACTTGGTATTCTCATCCGCCATTATCCTTAGCATAGCATCGAAGTATTCTATCTCCTGTCTCTCGGGTTCTAGCACGAATCTCAACTGCTCGTCGGTACTTTCACGGAACCTTATCTCGGCCAGGCCATCTATAGTTATCCTGGTCATAACATGTGCACCAGCCCTGATGGCCTCTCTATAAGCTTCTCTTACAAGGGGAGCGGCTGCAGCAGGAGCGGTGATTATAAGCTTATCTCCAGGTTGTATACCTAATGAGTAGTTTATAAGTACCTGTGCTAACTTCTGATGTCTCGGGTCCGCCATGATACCTCACCTCAAGCAACGTAGTTTATGAAGCAACTTGTTTGATAGCTTGTTGTTGATACATCTCTATTATCTCTTGTACCGTGGTAGCATCTTCTGGTCGCTTGTCCGACTCTCTAAAGCTCACCAGGCGAGGGAACCTAAGGGCATATCCCTGCTTATCTCCATCCATACCTGCTGTGTGCACCGGAGACCTTGTGATTTCGTCGGCGAGTACCTCTATAACTACCGCGGGCTCCACCCACACGCTTGGCTGAATTATGCTTTCTACTCGAGCTGGTTTTTCTTCTGTAACATAGGGTTTACATCTTTCTACGACTTCCTTCCATTCTTCGTCAGTTAGTCCTGTGCCTATCTTAGTGATGGTTTGAAATGTATCCTTGTCTGAGTTATAAACGGCAACCAATAATGCTCCAGCACCGAGTTGTGCCCTTTTCCCTCTGCCATAGATGTAGCCTACTATGACGCAGTCGACAGTATCTTGCAGTTGCCCTGCGTGAGTTCTTTTGAGCTTTACCCAGTTAAAGTTCCTTGCTCCTGCCTGATAAGGGGAGTCTAACCTCTTGGCGACTATGCCTTCGAGGCCACTTTCTATTGCCTCGTTAAAAACCTCCATCAACTTCTCAACGTTATCTGCTATGACCCATTCTGAAATGATGAGAGAGTCTTCCCCCTTAATGGTATCTGCTAGTACCTCCCTTCTCTCTACATATTTCATTCCCATCAAGTTTTCACCATTCTTATAGAGAATGTCGAAAGCAAACAACTTTAATGGGAGTTCTTGAGCCGCTTCTTCTATTTTGTGCTTTCTTCTTCGCTTTGTAGTGACTTGAAACGGGAGGAACTCTCCAGATAAGGGGTGGTAAGCAAGGGCTTCTCCTTCAAAAATAGCAGTTTCTGCATCCACCATGGCTAGAGTGCCGCTGGTGATTTCAGGGAACATCCCTGTCATGTCCTCAAGATTCCTAGAGAATATTTTCACCTCGTTTCCTATTTTGTGTACCTGACATCGGAAACCATCGTATTTCTTCTCAACAGCACATTGCCCCATCCTGTTGATTATGGCCTCGGGAGTGGGAAGTCTCTCAGCTAGAGCTGGTCTTACTGGATTACCGGGCATAATAGAGAGTTTCTCTATGCCCTCTATACCCTCCTTCCATAGGGTCTCAGCTATGAGTCCGAGATCTGAGGTTTCATTATAGGCCCTTTCTAGAGGTTTGCGAAGGCTCTTATCTCCGCTCTTAGCAAAAGATAAAGCATCCAAAATAGTTGGATCTCCTACTCCTAGCCTCAAGGTACCTACTGGTATTCTGCATATGTAGGTTACAGATCTAGGATCCAGCTTCTGTAATATATTTGCGAACATGCTTATCTTCTTCTCAATACTGCCTGGGCCGGATACCTGACTTATAGCCATAAGCTGATTGAATATTTCCGAGACAGTTGGGGTGTCTTCCGCGGGCAGATCTTTTCCGGCCTCCTGCTGCACCTGACGAGCTGCTGTGCCAATATCTCCAACTTTATCAAAGACCTGCATAACATGTTTTCTGTCCACACCAAAAGCTCTAGCAATAGCGTCTGCAACGTAGTTTATTCCCATACCTATCTCGATAGGCTTAAAGAAAGGTGCAATCCTGCCTTGTAGTAGGTAAGTAATTGGTCGCACTTCGGACTGATCACATTTGGAGTACAAGTCGGCCAAAATGGCTACTAAGGTGTTTCTACTTGTGGTATGGTCCAACTGTTCAAAGTATTCTGCGAGTTTTGAAAAGAGCATTTTGGCCTCCATCGGATTACGTTGTGATTATAGCTTTCTTCCTAGTCTGTATTAGGTCATCCATAACGATTTTAGGTGCTTCTAAATAGTACTAGAGCCTGGGAGCATCTCCCAGGCTCTAGTATCCTTACTTTTACGAGTTTTTGCTTGCTACTGAGTTACGACTGGTTGGAGAGATGAGAATGTAAGCCTATCCCCATCTCTATCGACAACTACAGTGTCTCCCTCTTTGATCTCGCCGCTTATAAGCATCTTCGAAATCAGGTTCTCTATGTTCTTCTGGATGGTCCTCTTCAATGGTCTAGCACCGAAGGTGGGATCAAATCCCTCATCAGCTAGCCACTCCTTAGCTGCTTGTGTCAGCTCCAGGTTTATCTTGCGCTCCTCGAGCCTCTTCTTAAGGTCACCTAGTTGTATGTCCACTATTTGCAGTATCTGTTCTCTGGTGAGCGGATGGAATACTATGATCTCGTCTATTCTGTTCAGAAACTCGGGCCTAAAGGTTTCCCTTAGTGCTCTGGTCACAGCATCCTCAAGCTTCTTCTGCTCACCTCGACTGTCCACAGCCCTGGTGAACCCTAGTGGCTGGTACTGCTCGATCCAACCAGTACCCACATTGCTAGTCATAATGATGACCGTGTTTCTAAAGTCAACTGTTCTCCCATGCCCATCAGTCAGCCTACCATCATCAAGTATCTGCAACATTACGTTGAAGACCTCAGGGTGAGCCTTCTCTATTTCGTCAAACAATATCACCTGATATGGCCTCCGTCGGACAACCTCAGTTAGCTGTCCACCCTCATCGTAACCCACATATCCGGGAGGAGACCCTATCAACCTGGATACCGTATGACGCTCGCCATACTC
This sequence comes from Thermobaculum sp., assembly GCA_042408415.1. Taxonomy (GTDB): domain Bacteria; phylum Chloroflexota; class Chloroflexia; order Thermobaculales; family Thermobaculaceae; genus Thermobaculum. The sequence goes on along the minus strand of JBHORE010000003.1, from coordinate 62,513 downwards.
GCTCATATCTATTCGGACCATGGCTTCCCTATCATCGAACAGGAACTCAGCTAACGCTCTAGCCAGCTCGGTCTTACCTACTCCTGTTGGTCCAAGGAATATGAAGGAACCTATTGGCCTGTTGGGATCAGATAGGCCTGCTCTGCTCCTTCTAATGGCGTCAGATACAGCTTGTATGGCTTGATCCTGTCCGATGACTCTCTTATGCAGAGCTTCCTCCATGTGAGCCAGCTTAGCAGTCTCAGACTCTAGCATTTGGTTGACTGGAACACCAGTCCATTGTGCTACAACCTCAGCTATATCCTTGGCAGTTACTGTCTCACTTATTGGATGCTCTGACTTGATCTTCTCGTATTCCTTATCGTACTCATTTTGTGTCTTTATGAGTTCAGCCTTGAGCATAGCTGCACGCTCATAATCCTGCTCAGCCACTGCCGCTTCGATCTGCGAGTTCAAGCTCTCAATCTTTCGCTTGTAAGACTTAAGCTCCTCAGGTAGATCAAAGTTATCTAGGCGCACCTTGCTGGCTGCCTCATCCATGAGGTCTATAGCCTTATCAGGCAGTCTGCGTTCCTTGAGGTATCTGTGGGATAGCCTCACAGCTGCCTCAAGCGCCTCATCAGATATCTTCAGGCCGTGGTGCTGCTCGTACCTGTCCCTTACTCCATAAAGGACTTGCAGGGTCTCTTCTGGGGAGGGCTCCTCAACAAACACCGGAGCTAGTCTCCTCTCCAGAGCTGCGTCCTTCTCAATATGTTTTCTGTATTCGTCAAGTGTAGTTGCTCCTATCGCCTGCAGCTGTCCTCTAGCAAGGGCAGGCTTCAACATATTGGCGGCATCCATTGCGCCTTCCGCAGCCCCAGCTCCAACAATCGTATGTATCTCGTCTATAAACAGTATAATCTGGCCCTTAGATTGCTTGATCTCGTCTACTACGGCACGTAGCCTTTCTTCAAACTCTCCTCGGAACTTAGATCCAGCAAGCATTGAGGCCAAGTCAAGTGATAGTACCCTCTTGCCCCTCAGTGGCTCAGGCACCTCATCCCTGACTATAGCTTGAGCAAGTCCTTCCACGATTGCAGTCTTACCTACCCCGGGCTCTCCTATAAGGACGGGATTGTTCTTGGTTCTTCTAGATAGTATCTGCATGACCCGGCGCAGCTCTGTCCTTCTGCCTATCAGAGGATCAAGCTCGTTCTTCTCGGCCAGCGCAGTCAGGTCGACGGCAAACTTCTCGAGTGCCTGTCCCTGGGCGCTAGCATGAGGATCGGTTATCTTCTCTTCACCTCTGATCTCGTGGAAGGCCTTCTCTACTGCTTCAGGTGTAGCACCACTTGCCGAGAGCAGCCTGCTTGCGGGGCCAGTATTATCTTTGCACAAAGCTAGCAATATGTGCTCTGTGCTTACGTATTCATCCCCGTTTCTGTCCGCCTCCATGGCTGCGGATGCTCCCAGCTGTCTTACCCTAGCTGTTACATACACCTGCAATTGGTTACCACGATTTGGAGTGACCGGTTGAGAGCCACGTAGCACCTGCTCGACCTGATCCTTTAGTCTCGGTATATCTACGCCCACACGCTTCAGGATCATCTGGGCCGTGCTATCTGGCTGCTCCAACAGTCCCAGTAACAGGTGTTCTACATCCAGATATGAGTGACCCATGCGCAACATAGCTTCATGGGCTCTTTGAAATGCATCGTGAGCTTGATCAGTAAACCTATTCAGCGCCAATTCCTTCTACCTCACCCAAAAAGTTTGTAGTAGAGCCGCTAGTTTGCAACTGTATCTGAATCAGCGGCTTCATTACTCATAACATCTAGATGCCCACACGTATTCCAGGGTATGCTTTTTGCAAAATGAATGAATGTGCTAACTTTTTGGAGTAAAATCTGCTTACAGATTGGATGTGGCTCTGATGTCTTCAGTGGATAGTCGGACGATAGTGGTAATAGATGATAATGACGAGGTGCGAGACTTTCTCACCCTTGTATTTGAGGGGGAAGGTTATAGAGTTCTACCCCTAGAGGAGGCTGAAACTGCTCTAGTGATGATCAAGAGGCTACATCCTGCTCTCATAACTTTAGATATAGAATTACCCCGTGTCGACGGCCTACAGCTTCTGGAGTCACTTAAGTCTGACGAGGAGACTATGAATATACCTGTCATCATCCTAAGTGCTAAGCGTAAGTATCTAAGAGATTTCAGGGCTACGAAAGCTGATTGGATCATTGAAAAGCCTTTTGACCTAAAAGATTTACAATTAGCTATAAATATGCTCATACCCTAAGTTCTTCTGTGGAGAAAGCTGCTTGACTAGATATTTAGAAGGCATGAATCTAGGCTTTCAATCGGAATTCGAAGTCCTGAAAGTTAGAGTTACCCCTGCTCCTATAGATCAAATCATCGGCTTTATAGCAAGTACTCTTGAAAGGGGTCACAGTGGCTGGATAGCGACGGTAAATCCCGAATTTATAGTATTGACACAGAAAGATCCTCGATTTCTTCAGGTACTAAACAGCGCAGATCTTACTGTGGTGGATGGGGTGGGTGTCCAGATTGCGCTGTTTCTGCTATACCATATTAGGTCTCCACGCACTCCAGGAGCAGACATAATTAGAGATATATGTGCCCTAGCTGCTAATAAGGGTTGGCCAGTATTCTTCTTGGGAGCTGCCCCAGGAGTAGCCGAAGCAGCTGCCCTAGCCCTGAGAGCAGGGATCCCAGAGCTACAAGTTGCGGGCACTTATGCAGGATGCCATGGTCCTGAGGAAGACGAGCACATAAGACAAATGATAAAAAATAGTGGAGCTAGGTTGTTGTTTGTGGCTTTTGGGATGCGAAATCAAGAGATTTGGATTCACAGGAACCTTCCATATCTCGGCTCTATAGTTGCAATGGGAGTTGGCGGGACCTTTGACTATCTATCCGGCAAAGTGCCTAGAGCTCCAAGACTAATACGTAAGTTAGGGTTAGAGTGGTTTTATAGGCTTCTGCGACAGCCTTGGCGTTGGAAACGTCAGATCGCTTTGCCAATATTTGTCTATTTAATTCTTAAAGAGTTATTGCTTTCCCAAGGCATTAACATAAAGAAAGGATGATAGTGGAGCAAGAAGTTCGTTGTCCAAGACATCCGGATCAGGTAACTAGCCTTACATGCTCTCGCTGTGGTAAGCCAGTTTGCTTTAGATGTATGGTCTACACACCAGTAGGTATAAGGTGTAGGGAATGTGCTAGTAGTCCTAGATCTGGGGTGTATGCGCCTTCCATCGGTCAGATCGCCAAGTCTTTTCTGGCAGTACTTCCCCTTTCTGTAGTGTTAGGGGCGCTATGGATGATGTATCCGCGTTACGCCTTTTGGATAGCCCTGGTACTTGGATTTGTCGGAGGGGAGATGATTAGTCTCGTATCTGGTAGAAAACGCGGACCTGAAATGCAAGCTGTTGCAGCGATCATGGTTCTGATAGCTGTGGTCATAGGACTGATTGGAGAATTGCAGAGGGGATTGACGGTAAGTACTAACATGGATTTCCTGTTTCAGGTGGTTATGGCGGTAGTCGCGTTATTTTTAGCAGTGGCACGTCAAAGGTGAAACTGAATAATACAGATAAACAGCAACTGATAAATCTTATCACATCTTTCCACCGAGTTAGTGCGCTAGTTGTTGGTGATGTATGCCTAGATAGATATATATTTGGCGAACCAACTAGGCTGTCTAGGGAAGCTCCAGTGCCAGTCCTTGAGTGGAGGCGTGAGTACGCCCTTCCTGGGGCTGCATCTAACCCCGCTCTGAACTTAGCTTCTTTAGGTGCACAGGTTTCGCTTGTAGGGGTGGTTGGGGATGACTCAGCTGCAGCGGAGCTCCGAGAGTTGTTGGATAAGCACGGAGTTGAGTCATCTCATCTTGTTTCCTCTCCAGATAGGAGAACAACTGAGAAGACGAGAATATTAGCAGAAGGGTTACTATCCCTTCCACAGCAGGTAGCTAGAGTAGACAAAGTAGATAGAGAGCCTTTGAGAAGTCATCAGATATCTGAACTGAACAAAAATATAAAAGATAAAGCTTCGAGGGCGGATGTCATACTAGTCTCGGATTATAGAGTTGGAGTAGTAAACCCTGAGGTGATAGCGTCTTGCTTGGAGACTTCACAATATCTCGATATCCCTATATTGGTAGATTCTCAGGGAGAGCTTTCCCGTTTCAAGGGATATAAATGCATACGCTGTAACAGACGCGAGGCAGAGAGATCGCTAGGTCATAAATTAGAAACCGAAGCCGATTTCGAGTACCTACTCCCACAGGCGGCTAAATATTTAGAGTGTGATTGGCTGGTTGTAACTCGTGATTCTAATGGTATATCTGCTTATTCCCAAGATACCGGCTACGTTCATGTTCCAGGAGAAAAAGTTACCGTTGTGGATGTAGTTGGGGCTGGGGATACAGTTATAGCTGTGCTAGCTTTGGTGATGGCTCTGGGGGGCGATGTTGCTACAGCTTCATTTCTGGCTAATAAAGCGGCTTCACTAGTTGTGCAGAAACTTGGTAATGCCTACGTGTCCCAACACGATCTACTACAAAGTCTGAGGTAATTAGGAGGAATTTTGGAGCAAAGAGTACTAGACCAACAGGATATCGTTAGATTAGTGAGCGCTATTAGGAAGCAGGTGAAGAGTATAGGCTTTACTAACGGGTGCTTCGATATTTTGCATGTGGGTCATGTCCGCTATCTATGTGCAGCTAAGTCCATGGTGGACGTACTAATAGTGGGCGTCAATAGCGATGAATCAGTTCGAGCTCTAAAGGGACCGCAAAGACCTATCATCCCGGATGTATTTCGTGCTGAGGTTTTGTCTGCCTTGCGCTGTGTAGACTACGTAACCATATTCTCGGACATAACGGCTGAAAGGATCGTAGAAGCTATCAAGCCCGATATCTACTTCAAAGGCGGGGATTATACCCCAGATGTCAATAGCCTCCCAGAGTCTGCGATAGTTAGAAGTTATGGTGGCAGGGTAGTTATATTACCCTATCAAGAAGGTTTTTCGACCACCCACATTCTGGGAACCATTAGAGAATCGCTTGAGAGGTGAAATTTCTGGTATGTCTAAAGAGAGTGTTCTGAGTATCATATTGCGGCTTGTAGAGCATCCTAGCTTTACAAGGACAGAGGGCGAAAAAAGCATACCTGCTCTAATAGATGAGCTTCTTGACGAGGTTGGACTTGGCCTACTTCAACACGGAATACAGAAGATAGCTGGAGATCCCTGGGAACGTTCTTTTGTTTGGGCCTTGCTGAGGGGAAATTCGAACAACGCTATTGTCTTGATATCTCATTTTGATACTGTTGATGTTTCAGATTATGGCGATCTTGGAAGTTATGCCTGTGATCCTAGTGCGCTACGCGAACACTTGTTATCTCGAAGGGAGCAATTAGATGAGCTTGTCTATGAGCATCTAAGGGCCGAATCTGATTGGTTATTCGGTCGTGGTACGGTCGATATGAAAGCAGGTATTGCTGCTCATCTATGGGCTCTATCTAGGTTTTGTAAGGAGAAGCTTCAGGGAAAAGAGTTACCGGGTAGCATAATATTCTTGTCTGTACCAGATGAGGAGGCTGAGAGCATAGGCATCATGGGAGCCGTAGAGTGGCTCTCAACCCTTGCAGAGAAGGAAGGTCTTAGGCTAATAGGTGCTATAAATACTGATTATTCGACACCTAGCTCTCCTGAGGAGATGGATTCCACTATACATGTAGGTACTATAGGTAAGTTGCTCCCTAGTATCTACGTGCGTGGTGTTGAGTCCCATGCAGGGGAGCCTTCAAAAGGGATTGACTCTAATTTGCTCCTGGCAAGGATTGTTTCCAAGATAAGTATGAATCCCGATTTGGCAGATACCGACAATGACATGATGTCGGTTGCACCTGTTACTCTGAAGATGTGTGACTTCAAGGACTGCTATGATGTGAGGATCCCTTTCGAAAGTTTCTGCTACATAAACTACCTCGTTCTAAGAAAATCTCCTGAGAACGTAATAGATGAGATAGATGCTTTGGTGAATGCTATCATTGTAGAGTCCCTGAGGGATATTGATATCAATATCCCTGAAGTGACTCCTAAGGTCGTTACTTACGATGAGCTGGTGAAAGCTGCCGCCTCTATGCTAGGGAAGGATAAAGTGGAACAATCTTTAAGGAAAGTAAACCAACAGCTGTTTGAAGCTGGCGCAGACTCGAGAATGAGGTGTGCGGAGTTGGTAAGGGCAGCCTGGAACATGAGTGGAATGTCTGGTCCAGCTGCTGTAGTCTACTTTTCACCCCCTTATTATCCGAGTGTAAAAGGAGAAGAAGATAACCCACTTGTGAGAGCTGTTACTGATTTGGCTGCTAATTTGCGCATCAAGATACAGCATTACTATCCGTACATATCTGATGCCAGTTACATGAAGCTAGAGATTGAATCCTCATCCCTGGAAGCGCTAACCAAAAACATGCCTATTTGGTCCGACAAGCGTGAAAGCGGATTATACAACGTTCCTTTTGAGAGCATGCGCAAGGTTAACCTGGATGTAATCAATATGGGCGTACTTGGATTTGACGCTCACAAGTACACCGAGAGGCTATATATACCTTATAGTTGTGAATTTCTCCCCAAAGCTATACATGACGTAGTGCTCTCAGCACTGGAGAATGCTAATGGATGATCTTACGCACATCGATTCTTCAGGGGATGTACATATGGTTGATGTGGGAAGCAAGCCCACATCGCATAGAGAAGCCATGGCGGAAGCTACAGTGTACATGAGTCTGGATACTCTTCAAAAGATAAGGCAGGGTAATTTACCGAAGGGCTCTGTGATATCTGCAGCCAAGTTAGCAGGTATCATGGCTGCTAAACGCACTTGGGAACTAATACCTTTGTGTCATAACATTGCTCTTAGCTCGGTTAACCTGGATTTGGAGTTTATTGAGGATCCCCCATCGATACGATTAGTATCCATAGTTAGAACAGAAGCTCAAACCGGAGTTGAGATGGAGGCTCTAACTGCGGTATCCGTTGCGGCTTTAACCATCTACGATATGTCCAAGGCGGTCGAGCGAGGCATGGTTATAGGGGATATTCGGCTCCTTAAAAAGATAGGTGGTGTACACGGGGAATACAAAGTCGAAACCAAATGACAGAATAGTAATGCTAAAGTCATTTATCTATAACGATAGTTTAACTTTGATTAGATAAACTATACATAAAGCAAAAGCTATCGGCTAGAGCTAGTTATATATTGGCGCGCGGAATTATCGGTTTTTATAATGTATTACTAACTTGTACTGCTGATTTTTGCTTGATTTTTAGTTATAGCTCTTAGTATCGAGCTTATCTAGAAGACGTAACTTTATATGGTTTATGAGTTAGGGGTTTGACTTATGTATGCGCAGTCTGCCGATGTTTATCCACTTCTGCCACTCAAGAGAACGGTTATTTTACCTGGGACTGAAAGTAAACTTACGATAGGGAGGCCAAAATCTCTTGAGGCCGCGGAGTGGTCCATAGCCAGAGACTGTCTGCTCGTTACTAGTGCTCAGAGAAACGGTGATGAGGACGATCCCTCTCCAGAAGGACTAAACCGCATAGGTACCTTAGTGCGGTTGCGCCACTGGGAAAGGCTACCAGAGGGGTTGATGCAGGTTGTGGTTGTGGGCCTGAAGCGAGTTAACCTGCATAGAGTGGAGGTGTCCGAAAAAGGATATAGAGCTCTTGTTTCACCTGTCGAGGAGCCTGAGACCACATCTTCTGTAGAGAGATTAATGATCGATCACGTAGTAGATCTCTATGCCCAGCATGTTGAGTCCAAGGGCAAGTCTCCGAGCGACGTCAGGAACGAACTGGAAGCATTCTCCTCAGCTTCTGAGTTGGCAGACTACTTGGGGAATATCCTTATTACAGATTGGCAGGAAAGGCAGAAATTCTTGAATATTCTTCATCCTATGGACAGGTTGGAGCGCCTGGCCATTATGCTTACGGGTTCTTCTCAAATCGAAGAGCTCGAGTCACGTATAAGAGCGCGAGTTCGACAGCAGATAGATAAAAGCCAGAGGGAATACTATCTGCGTGAGCAACTCAAGGTTATTCATGATGAGTTGAGCGGTGAAGGTGGCAACGAGATACAGGCACTGCGTGATAAAGTCGAGAGTTCCAACTTACCGGATGAGGTTCGTGAGAAAGCTCTACGAGAGATAAACCGACTCGAGAGAACCCCTAGCACATCCCCGGAAAGTGGAGTTATAAGAACTTATCTAGACTGGATACTAGCGTTACCCTGGTCACATAGTACTGAGGATAACTATGATATCAGGCGAACAGAACAGATACTTGATGAGGATCATTACGGACTTGAAAAGGTAAAGGAAAGAATACTCGAGTTCTTAGCTGTAAGAGAGTTGACTAGCAAATCTGGCAACAAGCCGAAAACCCCCATACTTTGCCTGGTGGGGCCTCCGGGTGTTGGGAAGACCAGTTTGGGGCAGAGCATAGCAAGGGCCTTAGGTAGAAGCTTTGTGCGTATTAGCCTAGGAGGAGTCAGGGACGAGGCAGAGATCAGAGGACATAGGCGAACCTATGTGGGAGCCCTCCCTGGAAGGATCATTCATGGCTTAAGGCAGGCTAAGACCAATAATCCGGTAATGTTGCTAGATGAAATCGATAAGATGAGTGCGGATTACAAGGGAGATCCATCTGCTGCTATGCTTGAGGTGCTGGATCCAGAGCAGAATAAGACGTTTGTTGACCATTACATGGAGCTCCCATTTGATCTTTCTAATGTGCTCTTTATAGCCACCGCCAATACACTCGATACTATACCTCGTCCTCTGCTCGACAGAATGGAAGTAATACAGATAGGTGGTTATACCGAGGATGAGAAAGTACAAATAGCCCGAAGATACTTATTACCTAAGCAGATACAGTCCCATGGCCTTCAGCCTCACTACATAGAGATCTCGGACAAGATGCTGAGACATATAGTGCGTTTTTATACACGTGAGGCTGGAGTGCGAAATCTTGAACGGCAGCTGGGCGCAATATGTAGGAAAGCTGCAAGACAGATCGTTTCAGGTAGGACCTCTAGGATTAGAGTTACTACTCACTTGCTACAGGAATACCTTGGTCCGCCTAGGAATATACAGGATATGCGTAATGCCAGTGACCAGGTAGGTGTGGCTATAGGTATGGCTTGGACGGAACTTGGTGGTGTGCTACTACCAGTGGAGGTGGCTACATTACCTGGAAAAGGCCAGTTGATAATCACTGGTCGTCTAGGTGATGTAATGCAGGAATCAGCTAAGGCAGCACTGAGTTACGCTAGATCCAGGGCGAAGGAACTTAATATCCCTGAGAACTTCCAAGAGACAACAGATTGGCACATACATTTGCCTGAAGGTGCTGTGCCTAAAGATGGTCCCAGCGCTGGGATAACGATGGCCACAGCTATGATTAGCGCACTTACACACAGACCAGTGAGATCCGATGTGGCCATGACTGGTGAGATTACTCTAAGAGGGCGTGTGCTCCCTATAGGTGGGCTCAAAGAGAAAGTACTAGCTGCACACCAGTCAGGAATACGCTGCATAATTGCACCCAAAGATAATGAGCCAGATCTAAACCTGATACCTAAGAACGTACAAAGAGACCTTAAGTTCTACTGGGTTGAGAACATGGACGAAGTGCTAAAGATAGCTCTTGCTCCCAGAGCAGAGAATTCGGATTCTCCAATAGATCTGCCAACTGAAACATCTAGCTACGATCTGTCAGTGCAAAGCAAGAGTAGTTGAACTTAGCGCTTTGATTAGTAGGGTGCGAGGTGACATAAAACCCTCGCACCCTATTTTGCTAGAATTGGCAAAAATAGAAATTGTAAATCTTACCGATCTAGGGGGTTGATGTGATTTGGCAAAATCAAAAAATAAGAGTCAGATGAAGTGGTTTAGAGTCGACTTGCATATCCATACCCCTGCGTCTTCCCTCTGCTACTTGGATAAGAACGTTAGGTTTATAGATATACTGCGCAAGGCAGCTGAAAAACAGCTAGATGCCATAGCTATAACTGATCACAATACCGTTGTTGGTATAGCTGAATTCCGAAGGAGGTTGGATATACTGAGGTTTTTGCGGGATACTCATCGTCTCACTCCTGCAGAGGCCTCTGAGCTTGAAGAATGTGAGCAGTTGCTGTCTAGAATCCTTGTACTCCCAGGCTTTGAATTTACAGCTACCCTTGGTTTCCATATTTTGGCTATATTTCCACCAGAGACCTCTATTAGAAAGCTTGAACACATATTGCTAGAGCTAAATGTTCCCGAAGAGAAGCTTGATGAGGGCACTAGCGAGATCGGAGCCACTACCGATGTCCTGACAGCTTATTCCCTACTCAATAGGGCCGGCGCTCTAGTGATAGCTGCTCATGCAAATAGTAACCATGGGGTAGCTATGCAGGACTTTAATTTTGGAGGGCAAACCAAAATATCATATACTCAGGACCCTAACCTACATGCTTTGGAGGTTACCGATCTGTCTAGCCGTAGTAAAAAAGCTACTGCTAGGTTTTACAATGGCACCAAACCTGAGTACCCAAGGAGGATGCACTGTATACAAGGTTCCGATGCTCACAGGTTAGAGAGGGATCCCTCAGATAAAAGTGGCAGGCTGGGTATAGGTGATAGATGTACTGAGATGCTTCTTCCTGAAGTTAGTTTCGAAGCCATAAGGGATTTGCTTACCAGCACGGACTTTGACCGAACTCGTCCCGCCAAGCAAATCTCTCTACCTGATGTTATCATGCAGGCTCAACAGTCCGGGCCAGGGCCATCGCTAGTGTTTTACGAGCGTCTAGTTAGCAGAAAGCAACAGATGGAAGAAGTTGCAAAGGATGCTGTTGCTTTAGCCAATGGAGGAGGGGGAAGGATAATTATTGGCGCATCTCGTGAGCCTGGATCAGTAAAGGGTGTAGATAACCCTGAGTCTCTTGCTGAAAGGGTTCAGCAGTACGTAGAGTCTGCGGTGCAGCCCAAACTCAAAGTAAAGGTAGAGATAGTGCAGTCGCAAGGGAAGAATGTGCTCATAGTGTCCGTTCCCGATGGAACCAGTCCTCCTTATATTCTGAAGCCGGCTCAGGTCTGGGTGCGTAAAGATGCTTCTACTGTACCAGCATCTCCTGAGGATATTGTGAAGCTGGTTAGCAAATATCATTCTGAAAAAAACTTGTCTTTTGGCCCAGACGTTCAGCCTCAACAGACCCATTCTCTGCATGATCCTCCCAAGAATGGAGTTGAGATAATTGACTATACTACTCGAGATGGTGTCAACTACTATACGATGAAGGACCTGCGTAACGGATCGATTGTAACGAACGTAACCAGGGGGTCTGCTCGGAAGTTGTGGAGGTATGCAATCGAAGAGCATGAGAGCGGAAAGTTTGATCCTTCAAAGATCCAATGGCGTGAGGGCATGGGTATTTGGAAGACTTATAGACGCGGCAATGAGATACGTTACAACTTGGTGCAGAGGGACACGGATGGTAGGCTGCACGTTTATTATGGTGTGACCGATGAGGGGTTGCACGGGGCGTGGAGGGCATTTGCGCTTCCAGCTGAGGAGCTAGAGGATTCCCAAGATACAACCTCCAAGGAGCCAATTGAGGTTGTCAGCTAAGTACTCCAGGGCAGGGTTTTATTCCCCTGCCCTGAAATATTTGATCGGACTACGCATCATGATACATGAAGAACTCGTAGGGGTGAGGTCTCCTATTTATCTCGGAAACTTCCTTCTTCTTTATTGATAACCAGGTTTCTATGAGATCCTTGGTAAATACACCTCCCTGCAACAGGTAATTGTGATCCTTCTCCAGTGCAGAGAGTGATTCAGCTAGTGATGATGGAGCAGACGGCAGCTTAGTAATAGCCTCTTCCGGTAGTTCGTAAAGATCCTGATCCATAGGAGATGGAGGCTCTATCTTGTTCTTGATACCATCGAGACCAGCCATAAGCATCGCCGCGAATGCTAAGTATGGGTTGCAACTAGGATCGGGAGCTCTGTATTCTATTCGCTTAGCTTTAGGATTATTACTATACATCGGTATTCTTACGCAAGCAGATCTGTTACGCTTTGAGTACATGAGGTATACTGGGGCCTCAAATCCTGGAACTAATCTTCGATATGAGTTGGTGGTTGGAGCTGCGAATGCTAGTATAGACGGTGAGTGTAACAATAGCCCACCGATATACCACCTAGCTATGTCGCTTAGCCCAGCATAACCCTCCGGACTGAAGAACAGGTTTTGATCTTCCTTCCATAGGCTTTGATGCACATGCATACCTGAACCATTGTCTCCAAAAATCGGCTTGGGCATAAATGTAGCCACATAGCCCTTCTGGTAACAAGTATTCTTCACCACGTATTTGTACATCATCAGCTGGTCAGCCATACGGGTGAGGGATTTGAAAGCCATGTCTATCTCGGCTTGACCAGCAGTGCCGACCTCATGATGATGCACTTCTACATCGATACCGGTAGCTATAAGGTTCTGTACTATCTCAGATCTGAGGTCTTGAAGCTTATCGGTGGGTGGAACAGGGAAATAACCTTCTTTGAATCTCGGTCTGTATCCAAGATTAGGAACCCCACCATCGTTACCACTGTTCCATATGCCCTCTTCGCTATCTATAAAATAGAAACCATAATAGCTGTCTTGATCAAACCTTATTGAGTTGAAGATATAAAACTCGGCTTCAGGTCCCCAATAGCTAACAGTAGCTATGCCAGTTTCCTTAAGATAGTTCTCGGCCTTTTGAGCTACGTATCTAGGATCTCTACTGTAAGGCTGACCTGTTACTGGGTCGTACACGGAGCATGTAATTGACATGGTTGGTACTCTCAGTAGAGGGTCTACTACGGCCGTTGAGGGATCGGGGATAAGTATCATATCTGACTCATGTATGTGCTGGAAGCCTCTTATAGAAGAACCATCGAAGCCTGCTCCTTCCAGAAACAGTTTCTCATTCAGTTCGGATATTGGAATACTAAAGTGCTGCCAAGTACCTAGCAGGTCTACGAATCTCAAGTCAACAATAGCCACCCCAGCTTCGTGTGCACGGGCAATAACCTCTTTAGGTGTTATTCCTTCCTGAACGATTTGCTCTTCGATCAAGACTTTACCCATTTATTCTCTTACCTCCGAATTTTTACCTGCAGTACGCGCTTAGTCTTATCTTTTATGCATGACTTTACTGGTCGTAAGGAAACTTTGTAAGTGCAATATCCATCAAAGATGATTAGGTTTTTGTGCAACATGCACAAAAACCTAAAACAGAAACGGGAGAGACATATCGTCTCTCCCGTGAAAGCCGGTATTTCTTCTGGTCTAATAGCCTAGTAGATAGGTAGGTAGCGGTCTATTTCCCACTTTGTTACATACTTGCTGTACTCTTCCCACTCTATCTGCTTGGCTTCTATGAATCTCTCATATATATGTTCGCCGAGCGCATCCTGTATAACTTCGTCTTTCTTGAGCTCTTCTATCGCTTCTCCCAGGCTACCAGGCAATGTGCCGACTCCATGCTTAGCAAGCATATGCTCATCAAATAGATAGAGGTTCTCTTCCACGGGATCTGGCGGCTCCAGTTCTCTCTTAATACCGTCCAGTCCTGCTTTGAGCATGACTGCAAAGGCTAGATATGGGTTAGCACTTGGATCTGGACATCTCAACTCTACCCTCGTAGCCTTCAGTTGACCTTTGCTTACCTTAGGTACTCTGATTAACGCCGATCGATTTACTCTTGCCCACGATAAGTACACAGGAGCCTCGTAACCTGGTACAAGACGCTTATAGGAGTTCACGGTGGGAGCTAGAACCGCGATCATAGCACGGGCGTGAGCCAGCTGTCCAGCTATAAAGTGCTTAGCGATCTTCGACAGCCCGTAGGTGTCTGAAGGATCTGCGAACGCATTTTCACCATCCTTGAATAGGCTTTGATGAGTATGCATGCCTGATCCGTTGACGCCGTAAATAGGCTTTGGCATAAAAGTGCAGTGAAGACCGTGACGCTCCGCAATCGCCTTCAGGGTGTACTTAAGGGTTACCGCAGCATCAGCAGTAGGAATGGCAGCATCATACTGAAAGTCTATCTCGTGTTGACCTGGAGCTACTTCGTGATGGCTGGTCTCTACCTTTATACCTATGTCTTCCAAGGCGTTTACCATATCTTTACGCACATCGTATGCAAGATCGGTGGTTAGGTCGAAGTAACCGCCTTTGTCATGAGGTAGTACTTCAGTCTTCTCGAGATCAGATAGCTTGAATAGGAAGAATTCTAGCTCTGGACCAGTCATGAAGTCATAGCCCAAAGCCTTAGCTTCTTCGACTACCCTTTTGAGAGCTGCCCTGGGATCTCCAGGGAATTCAGAGCCATTAGGCTCCCTGACCCAGCATATAATTCTAGCTCCAGCGTTCTCGCCTCTTTCCCAGGGTATAACTCTAAAGGTCTCAAGGTCGGGAACAAGAAGCATGTCACTTTCTGCGATACGAGCGAAACCTTCGATAGAGGATCCGTCGAACCATTTTCCGTGTTCTACACAGTCTTCGAATTGGGATACAGGTATGGTTACGCTCTTTACCATACCTATTATGTCTGTAAATTGTAGGTTGATGAATTTGATGTTTTCTCTTTCTATAGTTTCCTTTATGCGTTGCAGAACATCGGGCTGGACATCTACTAAGGCCATTTGCAACTCCTAAGTATAATAGTTACGCATACATGGTATAGGTCAGAGCCTATCGTTCTAGTATGCATTTTGCACAATAAAACCGCTATTTAGTTGTGCAGTTAGCAACAGAAATTAGCGCTACAACAGGAAGGGATAGAGGTGTACAGCAATAGCCAGCATAAATCTATCTTCAGGATCTTCCAAGTTCCTTCTAGTAAGCAGCTCTATTTTGTGCAATCTGTAGGCCAGGCTGTTGCGATGTATGTGCAGAATGCGAGCAGCTTCTGATAAATTGCCGTTGCATTCAGAGTATACTTTCAGAGTCTCGAATAGCTCCGATCTGTTACCATCCGCTTCTGTGATGAGGGGAGTTAGAATTTCGATAACTCTTCTTTTTATAGGTTCTAAGCCAGCCAAGGGGGCTATAAGTCCATATGCTTTAGCCTCTTCTAAGGTTACCATTCTCCCTTGATGGATCTTCTCGCTAACAAGGGCCGCTATTCTAGCTTCATAGAGGTGGTTAGGTATTTCGCTTATCTGTTTTACCTGAGTGCTAATCCCAACGGCAATATTAGGTATATTTATTGCTCCACCTCTGCTCAGCATAGAAGTCGTGCTCTCACCCCTCAAGGTAGCAGGTAAGAGCATAGCAATTTCACCTTTCTCATACAGAATAGGGTAACTGGAAAGCAAGCTTGATGCCTTTGGTAGCAGATCCCTCAGCAATTCCATAGCATTAGTTTCAGGCGGTATCCCTCTTATTACCGCTACTACACCGTTATTTGGAATGGATATCCCTACGACATCTGCTCTTACAGCCAGATTCTCAACGGCTCCTTTATAGAATAGGTCCCTAATTAGTTCTGACCGTAGCCTGGCCTTATTCTCCTCAGCTGCTAGTAGCCTGCTCAACTCTACAGAGATAGCGGCGGCTGTCTGCTTTATGTCCAAGGCTTCCTGTGGGGTTGGGTCTGGTTTATCGGCTAGAACCACTAACACTGCAATAGGTTTATTGCTCCTACGTACTGCTATCTGCCAGACCCATCCGGAATACCTTGCGTTTGTTGACCTATTTGTATGGATGATGCTTTCATTCCAATCTATGTTTAGGTCAGGGGGATCTATATCGGGGAAATTGGGACTTGAAATCATTTGCCCATCGATCTGATAGCAAGCCACCGGCATATTCAAGCTCTGTGCTAGCAATCTGATTAGTGCCTCTGGACCTCTATTGCTAGCAAGAATATCCAAAAGCTGTACTTGTGTCTGATTGGTTCTCTGGATACCAGATCGGATCCTGTTGGAGATGAACTCAACTAGGTCCCTCTCCAGCTCTGGAGGGGATACATTAGTCACAGCTAGAATCGGTAGTTCTATCTCGTTAGCAACCTGTATAGCCCTAGCGGAAGGTGCCTGCCATAGGCATATACCAGCTATGTCGGCTGACTTCAAGGATCTAAGCAGGTCTTCTAGTGTCTGGTCTCCGCCTAAATACTCATAAGCTGATGGGGGAATGAGAACCAGCTCTCCTCCCTCAAGTCTAGAAAGTGCAGGAGTGCGTGATCTAGCGGAGGCAACCCAAGTGACTATGTGGTTGAGGGATTGTGCACCTGCAACCACCGATGCCTTTCCACTGAGAGGACCAGACAGCAGTTCACTTATTGAGACCACAAGAGATTATAGTGCATAGTGCACAATAAATTGCAAGTTAGAAGTTGAGTCCCGGAATCTTCATCCCGCCAGTTAGTACGGACATGCGTTGTGCGGCTAGCTCCTGGGCTTTGGTTATTGCTTCGTTTACTGCGGCAACTACTAGATCTTCCAGAGTCTCCACGTCTTCAGGATCCACAACCTCTGGGTCAATCTTGATGCTCAGTAGCTTCATATGTCCGTTCATGACCGCAGTGATCGCCCCGCCACCAGCTGTAACCTCTACGGTTTCGTGCTCTAGTTGTTCCTGGATCTTCATCATCTGATTTTGAAGTTCTCTTACCATTCTCTGATTCATGACTCTCCTCCATTTATCTCGACGATTCTGCCGTTAAAGATTTGTACTGCGGCTCTTACCCTGGGATCTGAGCTAAGTTTCTCCCTCTCAGTTCTTGTATCTGTTGGATTTAGATCTGATTGCTCACTGCTTAGTACGCATTGTATTTTCCATGTTCCCCCTAAGACCTTCTGAAGAGTAGATTCCACAAGCTCTCTGTTTGAGGGTTCTTCAATGTTCTTTTTATGGAAGTCGAATTGAAACTCTAGGACTAAGGTGTTACCATCTTCAACCGCTACTGGCCTCCCTGCCTTTAGCAGGGCTTGTACCTTGAGACTGCTTGCTTTCAATCTGTCCAATATTCTTTGCCAACTTGCCTGTACCCTATCTAATGTTATTGTTTCGCTTTGTGAGGGTTGAGCTTCATACAGCAGAGCATCGTTCTTTGATGTTACCTTGGCGACCATGTCGCTTATCGCATCCTTAACGTCTTCTGCTACCTCTTCAACTCTATGAATAACAGATTTACTGTTTGTGTGCGTCGGGCTAGATTGCTGCCTTTGATTATCTGTCCTTCCATAGGATTGTGGATTTGTGAGTGCGACAGCTGCCAATTCCAGTGGTAGGTAACCGTAAGGCCCAGTACGTATTGTATAGTCTAGCGTGCTAAACTTCTCAGTGATTTCGTGTAATCTACCTATGCTAACCCTGCTTGCCTGCTCGCTTATAGCCTGGAGCGACATCCTTTCTATTCCCGCCTTGCTGGCGTTTTGGTTATAGGCTTTGAGTAGCATTAGATCTCTCAAATAGCTCACAAGCTCATGGGTAAATTGCCTAGGGTCTATGCCGTGCTCAGACAGTTGTGACAGCAATGAGAGTGCTGCTTGAGTATCGCTATCTATGATTGCTCCCACGAAGTCAGCTACTACATCTTCCCCTACTATGCCCAGCAGCTGTTTTACATGCTCCAGCGTTATCTCCTCGTCGCCATATACCGTAAGCTGGTCGAGGATGCTTATTGCATCTCTTAGGCTTCCTGTGCTGGCTTTCGCTATAGCAATCAGGGCATCCTTCTGTATCCTAATGTTTTCGTTCTCAGCTATGAACGCCAGTCGCTCTACTATCTCCCTAGGAGCGATTCTTCTAAAGTCGAATCTTTGACATCTAGAGATTATTGTAGGTAGCACTTTCCAGACCTCAGTTGTTGCCAGCACAAAGATGGCATGTGCTGGAGGCTCCTCTAAGGTCTTGAGAAGCGCATTGAATGCGTGGGTGGTTAGCATGTGGACTTCATCTATTATATAGACCTTATATCTCAGCTCAGCAGGAGCAAAGTTGACCCTCTCGATGATATCAGCTACGTCTTCTACCTTTCTCCTGCTGGCTGCATCGATCTCTATAAGATCTACTGCTCTACCCTCATTTATGGATAGGCATGCACTGCAACTGTTGCAGGGTTTGGTATCTTCTGAAAGGCAATTTACTGCCTTGGCCAATAGCCTAGCAGTGGAGGTTTTGCCGGTACCTCTAGGGCCGCAGAACAGGTAGGCATGAGCAATCTTGCCGGACCTAATAGCGTTTATCAGAGTCTTCTTGACATGCTCCTGGCCTACGAGTTCATCAAAAGTTTGCGAGCGGTACTTCCGGTACAGTGATTGTGACATCATACCTCCACCTGCCATTATAACCGTTGAGCGTTTTCGTATATATGCCTTATTACTTTACTTATTTCTCTGTGATATAATCCACCTGCCGACTTTACTTTTCTTTATTCTTTTACACTCTCGTTATTCTTCTCAGGAGCTCGTCTGTGTTTGTCATTGGCACTGCTGGTCACGTAGATCATGGCAAGAGTACCCTCGTCAAGGCTCTCACAGGAATCGACCCTGACAGGCTGCAAGAAGAGAAAGCCCGTGAGATGACTATTGATCTGGGATTTGCTTGGCTGAGGCTACCCTCTGGCAGAGAGGTATCGATAGTAGATGTTCCTGGTCATGAGAGATTCATCAAAAATATGCTTGCAGGTGTAGGAGGCATAGATGCGGCTATTCTAGTAATAGCTGCAGATGAGGGTGTCATGCCTCAGACGAAGGAACACCTGGCGATTCTCGACCTGCTTGAGATATCTAAGGCTGTAGTAGCTCTGACTAAAGTGGACTTGGTGGATGAAGAGTGGTTATCTCTCGTATACGAGGATGTACTCCAGCTCCTTAAGGGTACAGTATTGGAGGGATCGCCTATCGTTTGTGTTTCATCGCGCACTGGTAAGGGGCTGGGTGACTTAGTTAAGATTTTAGATTCTATTTTGGTGGATTCCCCTCGAAGTGTAAAAGGTGTGCCTAGGTTACCAATCGATCGAGTTTTTACTATCAAGGGTTTTGGTACTGTGGTTACAGGGACCCTAATCGAGGGCTCTCTTATTCTGGGGCAAGAAGTAGAGATACTTCCTACTGGGAAACGGGCTCGAATAAGAGGGCTTCAAAGCCACAAGAATCAAATTAGTTCTGTTGGTCCGGGTAGGAGGGTGGCTGTAAACCTGTCGGGAGTAGATGTCTCTGATATCCAGAGAGGAGATGTGCTTGTTACTCCTGGTAAGTTTAGACCAACAAAGCGAATTGATGTGTATGTGAGAGCAGTAAGTGACCTAGATGATCCAATCACCCATGCCGATAAGTTGGAGTTCTTCTCAGGTACCACTCAATCTCAGGCTATCCTGAGCTTATTGGTAATAGATACCATAGATCCTGGGAGTTCTGGATATGCCCAACTTAGGTTGAGTGATCCTGTGGTGGTCTCTCCAGGCGACTATTTCATACTGAGGAAAGCATCTCCTTCTGTTACGGTGGGCGGAGGAATAGTATTGTCCCCATATCCTAGAAGGCATAAGCGTAGCGATTCAGCGATATTACAGCTGATGAATATCCTTCATAGAGGTAGCATCAACGATAAGGTTGTATCCATCCTAAGCCTCTATGGACCTATGCCCTTGAACGATCTATTGATGTCTCTAGGATATGCTCATGAAGATGACATAAGGGGAATGATAGCGAATAGCCAGTTAATATCAATCAGCTCTGGATATAACTCAGACTCTCTAGTAATGACTAGAGAATTCTGGGACTCTATCGAGCAAGGTGTTACTATAGAGCTCCATGAGTACCATAGTAACTTTCCCTTGAGAAAGGGAATGCCGAAGGAGGAGTTCAGAAAGAAGCTGCCTGTACCTCTTAGGTTTACATCGGCCGTTTTACATAAGTTAATAGAGGATAACATAATAAAAGATTTAGGTGACTCTGTAAGCGCTACTGATTGGCGTTTGGAGGTGCCAGCATACTTAAAGTATAAGGCAGACAGGATATTAGAGAGCATAAGAGCAGGTGGTAGCTCTCCTCCATCTCCAACAGAAATCGATGCTGACAGGGAGCTGTTACAGGCTCTGGTAGATATGGGTAAACTTGTTAAGGTGGATGATGATATTTATTTTTCTATCGACGTTTATGAAGACATGGTTGATAAGATACTTGCTGATATTGATAAGAGTGGACCTATAACTGTAGCGAGGGCAAGAGATCTGCTGGGAACCAGCAGGAAGTATGTACTGGCTTTGCTGGAGTACATGGATGAGCAGAGAATCACCAGGAGATCGGGAGACTACAGGGTAAGAAGGTAGTATAGCTAGAGGAAAAAGATGCTGAATAACAGGAGAAAGATAGAAACAGGGATACTAATTGGCGCCGCTCTTGGTGCTATATACGTTGCTACCAGACCGAGAACTACAAATCATGATTCTTCTAGGCTAGTTAATTGGTCTAAAGTAGAGCAGATGGCTATCAATATGGTGCAATCTCTACCAGATTCAGAGGTGATCGATAGGCATCGCTTGGGATTTATGTACAACGATATGGTTCAGCAAAGTGTAGCTTTCATTCATAGCTACACTGGATTGGATCTGATCCATGGTACCGGCACTGTTTACGTGTTTGATCGCGTAGAGTGGATAAAGGCTAATATCGAAGGGTTTCGCAAGCTCTTCAGTAAGATAGAAGAGATACAAGCGCACCTTGACAATTCTAGCTCGTTGGGCGCTCTAGTGTTCTCTCAGGTAAACAAGCAGCTTATGAGCACACAGATGGGGGTGCTCCTTGGCTACCTCTCAAGAAGAGTGCTTGGACAATATGATCTAAGCCTACTTGGGAAGGAACCTGTTGGTGGCAGTTTATATTTCGTGGAGCCTAACATTCGCAAGCTTGAAAGGGACTTGAGGCTGCCAGGATATAATTTGCGCTTGTGGATAGCGCTTCATGAAACTACTCATGCATTTGAGTTTGAGGCTAATCCATGGCTAAGGGATTATTTCAATAGCCTATTGGAGAGTTATTTTGATGTAGTAAACAGTCAGGTAAAGACTTTCAGGGGTAAGGATCTGCTCAACACTGCCATATCCAGCCTGCGTTCGAGAGATAATTATGAGGGTTGGATGGAGATATTCATGCCTCAAGCTCAAAGAGAGATCTTTCGCAAGCTTCAGGCGGTAATGAGCCTATTGGAGGGGTATTCAAACCATATTATGAATTCTATAGGCTCATCTGTACTGCCGGATTACAGCTATATTAAATCAAGGTTTGATGCAAGACAGACCAATGCCTCTTGGGCGGATAAACTCTTTGCGCGCTTGACAGGACTTCATATAAAGATGGAACAGTACCGTCAGGGTGAGGCTTTTGTGAACAAGGTGGTGGCTGAACGCGGAATAAGCTTCATGAACAAAGTATGGGAGGGGCCTGAGAATCTGCCGTCCCTTGAGGAGATAAAGTCTCCCCAGCTATGGATAGAAAGGATAGATGCTAATGCCTGATATTACTTACATGCGTATACCAGTCATCCCAGATGAACCAGATACTAATCCTGCACCAGACTATCCCGAGGTGGACACGCCGCCCGAGCCAGAACCAGATATACCTGAACCTGTACCTGACATAGGACCAGATATACCTCTGGAGCCTACTCCTGAAGAACCTCCGGAAGTGGAGCCAGAGAGAGAACCGGTCCCAGCTATAGGCTAATTACTAACTTCTGATCTGTTTATTGGTATTCTTGATCTTGGGTCAGCAAGGCCCAGGCATAGATTACTTTGTGTTATAGGAGGGATCATTTGGAAAGAACATTAGTAATAGTAAAGCCAGACGCTGTACAGAGAGGCCTTATAGGAGAGGTTATAGCCAGGATAGAGCGTACAGGTTTGAAACTGGTTGCTTTAAAGCTCTCTAAGATAGATCGAGAGACTGCGCATACACATTATCAGGAGCACGTAAATAAGCCTTTCTTTCAAGGACTGGTGAACTTTATAACTTCCGGCCCAGTAGTTCTGGCCGTTTTTGAGGGACCTAATGCCGTTTCCATAGTTAGAAAGACTATGGGGGCTACTAACCCTGTTGATTCTGTTCCCGGTAGCATAAGAGGGGACTTGGCTATTAGTCTGGGCAGAAATGTTATACATGGCTCGGATAGCCCTGAGTCGGCAGAGAGGGAGATATCAATCTTTTTCTCTCCCGATGAGATACTTAGCTACGAGAGAGCTATAGATAACTGGATACTGGAGAGGGATTAGGGATTACTTAGATCAAGCAACTTAGTGGCTGCCCGCTGGCGGATCTCGAACAGCTTGGTCAATGCCTCCACAGGAGTCATTGATTCCACGTCTAGATCCGCCAGCTCCTGAAGCAATCCATCATCCGGATTGAGAAAAGTTAGTTGAGGATTATCATCTTCCTCTTCCTTCTTGAGTTGTGCTTCTAGCTCTTTTAGGAGCTCTTGTGCCCGACGGATTACAGATTTCGGAATACCGGCTAGCTTGGCCACATGGATGCCATAGGATTTGTCTGCTCCACCTGGCACGACCTTTCTAAGGAAAACCACATCGTTGCCTTCCTCAAGAACTTCCATCCTAAAGTTCTTGACCCTTGGCAGGAATTCTTCTAATGATGTGAGCTCATGGTAGTGTGTAGCAAATAGGGTTCTGGCTCTTGTCCGAGTGTTGTTGTGAAGGTACTCAACTACAGCCTGTGCGATTGCCATTCCATCATAGGTACTTGTACCTCTCCCAATCTCATCCAGTATTACCAGGGATTTGGGAGTGCAGTGGGCGAGTATATAGGCGGTCTCAGTCATCTCTACCATAAATGTGCTTTGCCCGCTGGCTATATCGTCTTGAGCACCCACTCTGGTGAATATCCTGTCTACTATCCCTATACGAGCGCTGTCAGCAGGTACGAAGCTCCCTATTTGTGCCATGAGGGTTATAAGCGCAACCTGTCTAAGATAGGTGCTTTTGCCCGCCATATTGGGCCCGGTTAAGATAAGTACTTGATGGGTCTCCTGATCAAGGAAGGCATCGTTAGGTACAAAGCCCTCGCTGGCTCTCAGCTCAACTACCGGATGTCTGCCCCCCTTGATTTCTATAACATCATCCTCAGATACTATGGGTCTAACATACTGGTGTCTAACTGCTGCTTCTGCTAGCGATACGTAACAGTCTATCTCGGCTATCTGTCTGGCTGTTGAGAATATCTTGCCTGCTTCTCCAGCTATTCTAGTTATGAGTTCATCAAGCAATTGCTCTTCTATGGTCTCAGCTTCTGTTTGCGAGTTCAGTATGAGTGACTCGTACTCCTTCAGCTCAGGAGTTATGAAACGTTCCGCCCCCACAAGTGTCTGCTTTCTTATATATCTGTCTGGTACTAGGTGTTTGAATGAGTTGGTAACTTCTATGTAATAACCAAATACCTTGTTGTAACCTATCCGCAGGTTTTTGATTCCGGTAGCCTCGCGTTCCTTGCGCTCGAGAGATGCTATCCACTGCTTTGCATTTGTTGATGCGCTCCTTAACCTATCCAGCTCTTGAGAGTAACCCTCACGTATGATCGTGCCGCTTCCTCTGACTGCTGGAGGATCGTCCACCAATGCTGACAATATAAGGTCGACTATATGTTGGAAGTTATGGATGGATACTTGTAGCTGCATGTTACATTGCTGAAGTATCTGTACAAGTTCTGGAATCTTCTCCAAGCTGAGGGCAAGGGAACGTAGCTCTCTTGGAGTAATAGTCTTTTGGACCAGTCGGTTGGCTAATCTCTCCAAATCGGAGACTTGCTTGAGTGCTTCTCTTATTCTTTCTCTAGCTTCGCTATGTGCTACAAACTCCTGTACTCTGTTTAGTCTATTTTCTATGGATTCTTTGGATATCAGTGGCTGGTTAATCCAGTTCCTGAGCATTCTAGCGCCCATGGCGGTGCTGGTATGATCGAGCACGGCTAACAGTGACAGAGATTTATCTCCTCTAGTGCTCTCTATCAACTCTAGGTTCCTACGCGTTCTATCATCCAGAGGCATAAAGTTAGACAGGAAGTATGTGCTGGGAGGGCGCAGGGTAGATAAAGCAGCTGGATTGGTATCAGAGATGTATTGAACTAGGGCCCCAGCTGATTTCAAAGCTACTGGCATAGAGTCAAGCCCGAACGCCTCTAACGATTGGGCATCGGTTAGCGACAATACCGAGTCCCTAGCTACATCGGTTTTCCATTTCCAGGACTCCAATACCGTGATCTGCGCTGGATGTCCTGATTGTTTCATCCACACATGTTCTTCACTAGTATGGACTTTGTCTGGGCCCTCGCTTACCAAAACCTCTGAAGGCTGAATCCGAGTTATTTCATCTCTGAGCTTATCTAGCCTGTCTTCACCTGTTATCTCTGTAGCATAGAAGTCTCCGGTAGATACATCAGCGAAAGCTAAGCCGACCCTGCCTCTGCTAAAACAAAGGGCCATCAAGTAATTGTTTCTTTGAGCTTCTATCAAAGATGGGTGATCAACTGTGCCCGGTGTAAGTACTCTGGTTACCTTTCTTTCAACTAGGTTTTTGCCATCTGGCTCACCTATTTGGTCACATATGGCTACCTTGTGGCCGTTAGCGATGAGCTTTGCGATATACCCCTCGGCAGCATGGTAAGGAACGCCCGCCATGGGTATCTTTTTGCCTCGAACCTCCCTTGAGGTTAGAACTATGTCCAGTTCTGAAGACACTATCTTAGCGTCTTCGTCAAAAGTCTCGTAAAAGTCTCCCAGGCGAAAAAATAGTATGGCGTCCGGATATTGCTGCTTAATTCTTAGATATTGTTGCCTTGCGGGTGTAGACATGACAGTGCTTCGAGGTTACTTCTCAATCGTTGCGGTAAGTCCAAATGATAGTAGTCTATCTTGATAGAGCTCTGCAGTCTCCTTAGCTCCTGCCCAAGCAACCGATTGGCCATTGTGATGAGCCTCAAGCATTACCTGAGTTGCTTTCTCTAGGCTCATGCCTAGGCATCTCATGAGGACGAGTACGACGTAGTCCATGCTATGGACGTCATCATTCCATAGTATGACCTTCCAACCAAAAAGGCTATCGGGTATATCTAGTAATTCCTTCTCTTCGCCAGAGACTTCTCTGTATATAGGCATATCAAAATCAAGCCCCATTATCTCACTCCCGTCATCCTGGCTTGTCTTTTTGCTACAGATTGGATTTTATCATCTGTTTGGTCATGTTTGGCACTTGCTTGCTTGTTACTGCTTTCTTTATGCTTCAGATATGTACGACGAGTTAGTTGCGGAACTATACGATTTGGAGCATGATTCGGTAACTGAGGACATAGACCTCTATCTCAGCTATGCAGCTCGCACTGGCGGTCCGGTGCTTGATCTCGGATGTGGTACTGGTAGAGTGATGCTTCCCTTAGTAAAGCATGGGTACGAGGTGGTAGGTCTTGATGCCTCTCCTCATATGTTAGACAGGGCCAGGAGACGACTATCAGGTTTGCCTGAGGCGAGATTCAAGCTGATCCATGGTGTGATGCAAGACAGCCTGTATAACTTGCCGGAGGAAACTTTTGGCCTAGCCATATGTGCTCTCAATACTTGGTCGCATGTGCACGATCTACAGCAGGCGATGGAGATTTTGGAGGGTATTAAGAAAGCTTTGAGGCCGTCTGGGTTGCTCATTCTGGACATGGAGGATGTTGCTGGCAGGAGACCTGGCAACGGAGAGGTATTACTAGCTGGCAAGTTTAGGAGAGGTGAGGATATTATTCTGAAGTTGGTGTCTGCAAAGACAGACCAAGCTAACTCTATTGATCACGTTACTATTATCTGGGATATAAGTAGCTCTGATACCCTCAAGAGGGTGGTTTTTGAGGCTGAGATGAGAAATTATACTCTTGGAGAGATCTATCTTCTATTCAAGGCTGCAGGACTGAAGATAGAAAACGTCTTCGGTAGTTGGGACATGACGCCTTATTATGGCCAAGGTGACAGGCTGATAGTTGTGGGAGCAAAGGGAAACATATAGAAGTCTATTCTTCTACTTCCCTCTCTTCAAGCCTTATAGGACCTCTAGGCGCAGAATCTAGGAATTGTTGTACATCTCTGTCTTCGTACCCTGATGCCCTTAGCAGGAGCTCAGAGGCTAATCTGAGCACATCGCTCTGAGGAAAGCCTTCAGTATCGCCAGGATCAAAATCGAAACCCTCTCTAGTAAGGATGAATCCATCGATGCCATCCTCGCCTCTAACGAGCGTTATAAGCACCTTGGCTTCGTTGGGCTGTACGTCGATTTCTTCTTCGTGGTCCTGTCTTTCTAATTCTTCCATTTGTTCTGTATTGTTATCAAGTGATTTTTCCAAAGTATATTGTAGCTAACATATTCAAGTCAAATGCATTCGGTTAGGTATCCTTCGTTGCTTGATTAGCAACTCGGCTTGTTTGCCTAATCCTCTCATAGATGGTGTAATAGTATAAGCATGGTCAAGACTGTACGTAGATTTAGGTTTATAGAACTGGAGCTACTGATATTAGCAGCCCTGCTTATAGTAGCAGGTTTTCTACTCATAACTTTAGTAAGTCGTGGCGAGGCTTACTGGACTCTATCAGACCTATCTACAGCTCTAGCCTTCGTGGGCGCGCTATTTGTTGTTCACCTTTATTTCACGGTCACTCGCTTTGCTGGCGACCAGGTTATCCTTCCTACAGTAGCTATACTTACGGCTGTGGGTCTAGTTGTCATAAGAAGGCTAGAGCTTATCATGTCTGGTGGCGACAACCCCTTGGGCGGCATAGCTATAAGACAGAGCTTATGGGTTCTGCTTGGCATTATCGCCATGATGGTAGTTGCGGCCAAGGTGGATCTAGTTTATAGACTGCGTAGATATAAATATTCCATCGCCGTTCTGGGTTTGTTATTAATGGCGGCTCTCCTTATACCCTACGTTGGTGTGGAGATAAATGGGGCCAAGCTCTGGTATAGGCTTGGTCCTATTCTCTTTCAGCCTTCGGAGATAGTCAAAGTACTGTTAGTTATCTTTTTGGCCTCATATCTTGATGAACGTCGGGAACTTTTAACCTCTTTCTACAGGGTTGGACCGCTAAAGCTACCTCCCCTGCCTTACCTCGCTCCTATGGTTACTATGTGGGGGCTGTCGATGTTGGTTATAGTTCTGCTCAAGGATCTTGGCACAGCTCTACTATTCTTTGCTATTTTTCTAGCTCTGCTCTACGTTGTTACTGGTAGGGGATTGTATATTTGGGTACTGGGTGGTATGTTCGTGGCTGGATCTTATGTAGCCTACCAGCTTTTCGCACACGTACAGGTCAGGGTGCTTGCATGGCTGAATCCGGCGTTCGACCCGTATGATTCGAGTTTTCAGATAATACAGTCTTTGTTTGCTCTTAGTACCGGCGGTGTGTTTGGTACTGGCATAGGCTACGATGCCCCCCAGAACATGCCGTATGTACATACCGACATGATATTCTCAGCCATTGGTGAAGAGTTGGGATTGATAGGCACCATCGCCATTCTTGCCTTATATATAGTGCTTATATATCGTGGATTTATGATATCTATGGCTGCGAGACATGGTTTTTACCAGTTGCTGGGCATAGGTATAACAACTATATTTGGCGTACAGACCTTCATAATCATAGCAGGAGATATCAAGCTTATTCCCCTAACTGGCGTCACTCTTCCGTTCATCGCTTATGGAGGCAGCTCCACTTTGACCAACTTTATCATGGCGGGATTGCTCCTCGGTATTAGTGGAGCTAGGGGGAGGGACGCAAATTGAAGTTTTTCCTGCGCCTTCTTAGCCTTGTATGCATAGCTGGGTTGCTCATCTATGGTGCAACCTCTGGTTCAGATGTAATATGGATGTCTTGTCTTTACCTGAGCATGCTGCCTCTCTGCTATTTGATATTTTCCATGATTCCGGTCGATGCGCCTGATTGGAAAAAGAATACATGGAGAATCGTGGGGGTGTTGATGGCGAGCTTTATCATGCTTAGCCTGCAGCTTCTACGCCAGCAGTTCATCATAGCTGATACTTACGCTACCACTCCGGTAGGAGGGCTTTATAATCCTAGGCTACTGAATGCAGAGCTAAGGGTAGTGCGTGGTCGTATATACGATCGGAACGGTATTGAGATAGCCGGAAGGGTGATCACTAAGCAAGGCTATGTTAGGCGTACTTACTCAGACCCTTCCACGTCTTATATAGCTGGTTATTTCACTCCAGATGCTGTGATCGGTAAATCAGCTCTTGAGAAAGCTTATGACGATTATCTTTCTGGTCGTGCTGGTGATCCCATCGAGAGGCTTAGAAGCAAAGTCTTCCACACTCCAATGGTAGGCAATGATCTTGTATTGACCTTAGATGCTAGACTACAGAATCTTGGGCAACGCCTGCTAGGCAGCAGAAGAGGGGCTATCGTGATGATGAATCCTAAGACTGGTGAGGTTCTGACTCTGGTGAGCAATCCCACCTACAACGCCCAGGATCTGACTATGAACCCTGATCCATCTGTAAGAAATCAAGAAATCAATAGGTTGAGAGAGGAACTTTCTAAGATAAGCAGTGGTGCTGATGCCAGGCTAATTAACAGGGCTCTGCAGGGGCTATACTCTCCAGGCTCCACCTTCAAGACCGTTACGGCCGCTGCGGCTATAGATCTTGGAGTTGCGGAGCCAGATGATATCTATGAGGATGATGGTGAATTTGTCGTTGGGGGACATATAGTTAGAGATCCAAATAGACCTGACGAAAGCAAGACTAAGTGGACGTTGCTAGAGGCTTACAAATGGTCTTTGAATGCTGTTTTTGCTCAGGTGGGTCTACAAGTTGAAGCTGCAGGACTTAGGGAATACGCGAGAAGATTTGGCTTCGAGAAGCGTATACCTTTTGATTTACCTATATCAATTAGTCAATTGGCCAAGGATCCAGCCGATCTGAGTAATCGGGTGCTACTGGCAGATACTGCTTTTGGCCAAGGAGAGATCTTGGCAACGCCTATGGAGATTAATTTGATCACTTCTACTATAGCTAACGAAGGTGTTATGCCAGCGCCTTACCTGGTAAAGAAAATAGTCTCGCCAAGTGGTCGAGTTATTGAAGAGAGGAGTTATACCCCGCTTGAACAAGTGGTGAGTAAGGATACCGCACAGAAGATCAAGGAAATGATGGTGGCCACAGTCGACAGTGGGAGTGGTCAGAATGCGAAGATTCCTGGTGTTAAGGTTGCCGGCAAAACAGGTACAGCTCAACTAGGAGAAGGGCAAGCTCCTCATGCCTGGTTTACTGCTTTTGCTCCAGCCGACAATCCTCAGTTTGCTGTGACAGTTTTAGTTGAGAACGGTGGCGAAGGGTACAAGGTTGCTGCTCCTATTGCTAAGGCCATGCTACAGGCAGCTCTGCAGGAATATAGTAAGTAACGTGGTGCTTGCAATTGGACCATTAGTGTTCCTATAATCAGTTAGCCTTTAAATCCAGTCCCGTGAGGCTGGCAAGGCAAGGACAATCTGGCTATAGCTATATAAATATGTCTGTTAGCCTAAGCTCCTGCCTGCCGCCTTGCGGAAAAAGCAGGAGCTTTTATTATGGGTCCAAATAGATTAGATGAGCGAGCGAAGAATCTTATAGATCAGTCTGCCATGCGAAGGATGCTTATCCGCATGGCACATCAGATATTTGAGAACAACCCTGACCTCTACGATGTAGTCCTAATAGGTATCCGTACCCGAGGAGTGCATCTGGCCCATAGGCTTCAGACTGAGCTGCTCCGTATCGGAGGCGTAAAGGTCCCGGTTGGAGAGATAGATATCACCCCCTATAGAGATGACCTCTTAAGAAGAGACGATTACCGATCTAATTACTCCAATGTAGATTTCCAGGTTGAAAACCGTACAGTGATACTTGTCGATGACGTCCTTTACACTGGACGCACGGCTCGGGCTGCCATGGAGGCTGTGATAGATATGGGTAGGCCAGCAAGGATTCAGCTGGCTGTTCTTATAGATAGGGGGCACAGGGAATTACCTATAAGGCCTGATTATGTAGGCAAAAACCTTCCATCATCTCGAGAAGAAGAGGTTCTAGTAAGGATATCAGATGTCGATGGGGTGGAAGGGGTATACATCGTAAGGAGGGGAGAGGACTGACATGAGTTCAAACGCACAGACGGTAGAAAGCAATCAGCTAGTTGTAGCTTACCCTGAGACTAGGCTGCCACTGGGTAGAACGTTGGTACTTGGCATACAGCATGTACTAGCTATGTTCGGTGCAACCGTCTTGGCGCCGATAGTCATGGGTTTTGACCCAAGCCTAGCGCTTTTCTTCTCTGGTGTGGGAACGATCATCTTTATTCTAATTACAAGAGGCAAGATCCCATCTTACCTGGGAAGCTCCTTTGCATTCATCGCTCCCGTCATTGCAGCTAAGGCTCAGGGTGGCATACCGGCAGCACTGGGAGGGATCTTTGCAGCAGGAGTTGTCTATGCAGTTATTGCAGTAATAGTTATGTGGGCTGGGCCACGATGGATTGATGTTGTGATGCCTCCTGTGGTTACTGCTTCGGTTGTAGCTGTTATAGGCCTGGCTCTGGCTCCTACTGCTATCAACATGGCTTCAGGTAACATAACGCTAGCGATCATAAGCCTGCTGGCTGCCGGCATTATCGCAGTGGGAGCTCGAGGCTTTCCTCGCCTAGTCCCGATACTTCTTGGTGCGATCGTAGCTTACATTGTTGCACTAATAATGGGCGAGGTAGACCTTTCTCCTGTTCGCAATGCTGCTTGGATAGGGCTGCCCAATTTTGTGCATCCTACATTCAGCTGGAGGGCTATATCCCTGATAGCGCCCGTAGCTTTGGTGCTTGTAGCCGAGAACGCAGGCCATATCAAAGCTCTTGATTCCAATATGGGTCGTGATCTTACCCCCCATCTAGGTAAAGGATTCCTGGGCGATGCTGTGGCCACTATGGTGTCCGCCTTGGGTGGAGGCCCTGGACAAACAACATATGCTGAAAACATAGGCGTCATGGCTATGACTAGGATATACAGCATCTATGTGTTCATAGCTGCGGCCGCCACGGCCATAATTCTCGGCTTCTGTCCAAAATTTGGGGCGCTGATTAATTCGATACCCGTTCCAGTTATGGGTGGTATATCAATATTGCTATTTGGTCTTATAGTGGCTACCTCAGGAAGGATTATTCGGGATGCGGGAATTGATTTTACTAGTCCCAGACCTCTAATAGTATTTGGAGCTACCCTTGTCATTGGGGGAGGTAGCGCAGCATTACAGTTTGCACATTCTACGGTAAGTAATCTGGTGCAGGCTAACAAATTGCCTGCTGATGTCCTGTCGCAAGTACCTACCGGGACCATCAATATAGGCAATTTCGCACTTGGTGATATGGCTCTGGCCACATTTGCTGCAATACTTCTCAATCAAATTTTGCTCAGATTGGAGTCTCAGCCACAACAAGGAGAGTCTATCGCTGTAGCTGATGCAGAGGTTTGATGGAATGGCTGTCGCAGTTCAGAAGCATTTGCTTGATGTAGATACTCTAGGGAAAGCTGGGATAGAGCGAATATTGAAGCAGGCTGAGTGGTTTGGTAGGACCGATTCAACTGTCTATTCGCATCAGCTAGCTGGCAAACTAGTTGTCAACCTATTCTATGAGCCAAGTACACGGACAAGAATGTCTTTTGAGATAGCTGCACGTAAGCTCGGGGCTGAGGTTATAAATTTCGCTGTGGCCGGGAGCAGTGTAGAAAAGGGCGAGTCTCTGATAGATACTGTTCGAACTGTCGAGGCTCTGGGGGCGGATGCCATAGTCTTGAGGCATCAGGCTGCTGGCGCCTCCTACCTGCTGGCAAGACACTACTCTGGTGTGATTATCAACGCTGGAGACGGTAGGCATGCTCATCCAACTCAGGCGCTGCTAGATCTGCTGACTGTTTATCAGGCATTAGGCCGCATTGAAGGTGTTACCGTGGCTATCGTAGGCGATATCCAGAACAGTAGAGTTGCCAGATCTAGCGCGATCGCACTCGCTATGTGCGGAGCTAACGTTAGGCTTGTATCTCCTCCAGCATTATCTATACACCCAGATTGGTTATATGGACTCGGCCTATCAGTTAGCATGCATACCTCTCTCGAAGAGGGGATCACAGGTGCTGATGTAGTTATGCCTCTGCGCATACAGAGAGAAAGGCAGGATCAGGGGTATATACCCAGTATTCGCAACTATA
Source organism: Thermobaculum sp. (assembly GCA_042408415.1). Classification (GTDB taxonomy): domain Bacteria; phylum Chloroflexota; class Chloroflexia; order Thermobaculales; family Thermobaculaceae; genus Thermobaculum. The sequence goes on along the minus strand of JBHORE010000003.1, from coordinate 30,162 downwards.
TAACGAACTATGGCATTACCCCAGAAGTCATAGCAAAGTACTGTCCAGACGCATTTGTTATGCATCCTGGACCAGCTAACGAGGGAGTGGAGATATCTGCGGATCTTATGGTAGCTCCCAACAGCTTGATCCAAAAGCAAGTTGCGAACGGCGTGCTAGTTAGGATGGCAGTTCTTAGCATGCTTCTAGGAGGAGATAGTGAGTAGATTACTGCTGAGAGGCGCCAGAATAGTATGTCCTTATACCTCGATTGATAGTACTGGAGACGTTCTAATAGAGGACGGTCGGATAACTGCCGTCTGCATTGGTAAGTCGCTGGATGTAGATCAGGCTGAAAGTGTAAACTGCGACGGTTTAGTGTTATCCCCTGGTTTCGTAGATGTGCATGTACACCTCAGAGAGCCCGGAGAGGAACATAAGGAAACTATAGCGTCTGGAGCAAGTGCAGCTCTAGCTGGTGGATTCACCACTATATGTGCTATGCCTAACACGAACCCTGCCTTAGACAATCCCAGGTTAGTTAGATGGGTAGTAGATAGGGCTAATGGTAATGGCGTAAGGGTTCTCCCAATAGGTGCTATTACCATTGCGAGGCAGGGTAAATTACCGGTTGATTATGAAGCTATGGTTAAGGCAGGGGCCGTAGCTTTTTCCGATGATGGCAGTCCTGTTATGAACTCCCGAATGATGCGTCTGGCTTTACTTTACTCCAGAACATTGGGAGTGCCCATATCCTCCCATTGTGAGGATAGTGATCTATCGGCTAATGGTTGTATGCATGACGGAGCTGTTAGCGCTCGTTTGGGACTTCCTGGAATACCTGCTAGCGCGGAGGAGGTCATGATCTATAGAGATCTAGCACTAGCCGCTGAGACAGGGGGGCATATACATATTGCGCATGTGAGCACCTCTGGAGGAGTTGAAGCCATCAGACATGCGAAGAAGATGGGTGTGCAAGTCACAGCTGAAGCTACACCCCATCATTTTACCTTTACTGATGAGTGGGTGGCAGGATGGCAAGATTCTAGTGCTGATCGATGCTTGAGCATTTCAGCATACGATACTAATGCTAAAGTCAATCCTCCTCTTAGGTCTAGAGAGCATGTTGAGGCAGTCATTGAAGGCCTAGTTGATGGGACGATTGACGCAATTGCCACTGATCATGCTCCGCACTCAGTTCTCGAAAAAGATTGTCCGTTTGAAGAGGCAGCATTCGGTATTAGTGGACTTGAGACTGCCCTGCCTCTTAGTCTGGAGTTAGTCAGAGCCGGAAGAATTTCTATGATGAAGATGGTGAGCTTGCTCACCATCTCTCCAGCCAAGGCCTTTGGTATTGACCATTGGGGAATAGAGGAGGGAAGAGATGCGAACCTGGTGTTGTTCGATCCCAACCTGGAGTGGACAGTTACCCCATCGACTCTGATTTCCAAGGGCAAAAATACCCCCTTGATTGGTAGGCAGGTCACAGGCCGAGTACTTATGACCATATTGGGAAATAAGCGCTATGTAAGAGAGGAATTAAAGGCGAAATGGAAGCAGCATTAATTCTGGAAGACGGCAGGATATTCAAAGGAGAGCCATTCGGCTACCTCGGCTATACAGAAGGAGAGGTTGTGTTCAGCACGTCCATGACTGGATATCAAGAGATGTGCACCGATCCCTCCTACTATGGGCAGATACTATGCCTTACATATCCTCTTGTTGGTAACTATGGGATAAGTGAAGCCTTCGATCAGTCCGTCCGTCCTTGGATAGCTGGACTAGTAGTTAGGCAGCACTGTGATCATCCTTCCCATTGGTCTAGTCAGGGAACTATTGATTCATACCTCAAGAAACACGGAATTCCTGGGATAAGTGGGGTTGACACCAGGGCATTAACCCGCCATATAAGATCTCATGGCACGATGCGAGGCGTACTTGTATCTGATATGTCTCAGTACTCGCTTGAAGAGCTACTAGATAAAGCTCAGAGGGCTCTTACTCCAGATGATCTTCCCAGTGTGGACACGGTTAGCCTGGGTAAGAAATATGAATACAAGGCAGATGTAGCTGGCAGGCGAATAGTAGTAATAGACTGTGGCCTCAAACATAATATACTCAAGTCGTTGGCTAAGCACCCCGTAGAGATAATTGTAGTTCCTTACTCAGCTACCGCAGAGGATATACTAGAGCTCTCTCCCGATGGTGTACTCACCTCACCCGGACCAGGCGATCCCGAAAATGCTGAAGCTCCAGTTAGAGCTGTGAAAGCTGTGCTGGACAACGATGTGCCTTTCTTCGGTATATGCCTGGGGCACCAGATACTGGGACTTGCCATCGGTGCTACCACAAGCAAACTTAAGTTTGGTCATCGAGGGGCAAATCACCCAGTAAAAGAACTAGCTACTGGGCAAGTACACATAACATCTCAGAATCATGGATACCAGGTAGATGCTGATAGCATACCAGTGCATGAAGGTTGGAAGGTCAGTCACGTTAGTCTGAACGATGGCTCGGTGGAGGGGATACTGCACGTAACCAGGCCAGCTTTCTCGGTGCAGTACCATCCGGAGGGCTCTCCTGGCCCTGATGAGAACGAGTACCTATTTTCTAACTTCCTTTCGATGGTTGAGAACTATTCAAGGAGGCAAAGCTAATGCCCATCAGGTCCGACATAAAGAAAGTTATGGTTATAGGTTCTGGCCCGATAATTATCAGCCAAGCTGCAGAGTTCGACTACTCTGGTAGTCAAGCATGCAAAGCTTTGCGAGAAGAGGGCATATTTGTTGTGCTTGTGAACTCTAACCCTGCGACCATCATGACCGATGAGTCCACAGCGGATAGAGTGTACATTGAGCCCCTGAATGTGGACGTGTTGGAGAAGATAATTAGCAGGGAGAGACCTGATGGCATATTACCAACGCTCGGCGGACAGACGGGCCTAAACCTGGCAGTTGAGCTGGCCTCTGCGGGTATTGTTGATAGGTATGGGATTAAGCTTCTTGGGACTTCCCTGGATAGTATCAAGCAGGCAGAAGATAGGCTACTGTTCAAGCAGCTGCTCCAGGAGATAGGAGAACCTGTAATTGAGAGCATGACTGTGCATTCTGTACAAGAAGCCATAGCTTTCGCTAATCAGATTGGTTACCCGCTCATTAGTAGGCCTGCATATACGCTTGGAGGGACTGGCGGTGGCATCGCTCACAACCAGGGAGAGCTGACTAAGCTAATAGAGCATAGCCTAAGGGCTAGCCCGATAGGCCAAACCCTACTCGAGAGATCTATAGAGGGTTGGAAAGAGGTCGAGTACGAGGTCATTCGAGATAGCGCAGACAACGCCATCATAGTCTGTAATATGGAAAACATAGATCCTGTGGGTGTACATACTGGCGATTCTATTGTGGTGGCTCCGAGCCAGACTCTGTCTGATCGCCAGTATCAAATACTCAGGGATTCAGCGCTTAGAATAGTGCGCGCTCTGAAAATTGAAGGTGGTTGCAACGTCCAGTTTGCCCTGGATCCTAAGTCAGATGACTACTATGTCATAGAGGTCAACCCAAGGGTTAGTAGAAGCTCAGCTTTAGCATCGAAGGCCACTGGTTATCCTATAGCTAGGGTTGCCGCCAAGATAGCGTTAGGTCTTACACTAGATGAGATACCTAACGCGGTTACGTCCTCGGCAACGGCTGCTTTGGAGCCTTCACTGGATTACTGTGTGGTCAAGATACCTCGATGGCCTTTCGATAAATTTACGGAAGGTGATAGGAGGATAGGTACCCAGATGAAGGCTACCGGCGAGGTTATGGCTATAGATCGATGCTTTGAAGCAGCTCTACAGAAGGCAGTACGTTCTCTGGAAATCTCGGGTAGAAACCTGCTCTGGGAGTCTCCAAAGTGGAATGACCTAGAGGAGCTGGATAAGGCTTTACAAGTGCCTACAGATGAGAGGCTTTGGGCCATAACTACTGCGCTGAGGAGAGGTTATACAGTTGAAGACGTCTCTGAGAAGACGAAAATCGATCCATGGTTCATAAAGTGCATGGAAAATATAATCTCCTTGGAGGGTGTCATCAGACGTTCCGAGTTAGACAAAGCTCTATTGTGGAGGGCGAAGAGGCTAGGCTTTTCCGATGCATATATAGCTCAGATTAAGGGCGTAAGTGCTGAGGACATCAGGAAGTTACGCAAGCAATGGGGTATAACTCCCGTATGGAAGATGGTGGACACATGTGCCGCCGAATTTGAGGCTACAACTCCCTACTTCTACAGCACGTATGAGGAGGAGAACGAGGCTCTCCCACAAGAGGGTAGGTCATCTGTTGTTATAGGTTCCGGTCCTATACGAATTGGTCAGGGCATAGAGTTCGACTACTGTAGCGTCCATAGTGCAAGGGCTCTAAGGGAAGCTGGAGTAAAGAGCATAATGATCAATAGCAATCCTGAGACCGTTTCCACAGACTTTGATACTTCGGATAGGCTGTACTTTGATCCACTTGACGACGAAAGCATTAGAGATATAGTCGAGAATGAGCGTCTGGAAACGCTTGCCGAAGGCTATCCTACTCAATCTACGCTTGAAGGTGATGAACTGCCGGTAGCAGGACCTCCTGTGATTGTACAATTCGGTGGACAGACGGCCATAAATCTTGCCTCCAAGTTACACAGAGCTGGCTTTAAGGTCCTAGGTAGTTCGCTAGAGTCCATCGATTTGGCGGAGGATCGAAAGCGCTTCGACGGGTTGCTCAATAGCCTGGGGTTACTTAGACCACCTGGAGGGACTGCTAGAGATCTGGATTCTGCTTTGGAGACCGCTACCAGGATAGGTTACCCGCTTCTTGTAAGGCCTTCTTATGTTCTGGGTGGACAGGCTATGAGAATAGTTTACAACGAAGTAGAACTTCTGGACTATATAGATGCTGCTACCGAGGTAAGTGGGGACCATCCAGTTCTGCTTGATAGGTACATCGAAGGCACTGAAGTGGAAGTAGATGCTGTATCTGACGGAGAGACGGTGGTTATCCCTGGTATAGTCGAGCATATCGAGCGAGCAGGCGTGCATTCAGGAGACAGCTTTGGCGTGTACCCGCAGATAACTCTGGATGACCAGGATGTCTCACAAATTGAAGAGATCACGGTTAGGTTGGCTCGAGCTATGAACGTCAAAGGGCTGATGAACGTTCAGTTTGTGTTTCAGGATCATCAGGTGTATATCCTTGAAGTAAACCCTAGAGCCAGCCGTACAGTACCCTTTATTAGCAAGGTCACCGGGGTGCCTTTGGTAACTCTAGCTACTCACGTGATGCTTGGCAGTAAGCTTGCTAATATGGGTTACGCTACGGGGTTAGTACCTAGGATGCCACTATATGCCGTGAAAGCTCCGGTATTTAGCATGTCGAAACTAGCTGGGGTTGACACGGTTCTTGGCCCCGAGATGAAGAGTACAGGCGAAGTTATGGGCGTAGATGTTGAATATGAACCAGCACTTATGAAGGCTATGATAGCCGCAGGTATAAATCCTCCTCCAGGGGGATCTGTGCTGATGTCCATAGCTGACCATGAGAAATCCGAGGCTCTGCCATTAGCTGCTGCTCTGGTTGACATGGGCTACACGTTGGTCTGTACCGAAGGTACGTCAACCTTCTTTGAGGACAATGGTATCCGTGTAAACCAGGTAGTGCACAAGATAGGATCAGTACGCCCAGATATCACCGATATCATCCGGAGGAGGCAGGTTTCCTTAGTAATCAATACGCCCTCTAGGTCTGGTAGGACCATAAGAGATGGTTTTGAGATTCGTCGTGCGGCTGCAGAGTCCGGTATTCCCTGCCTGACATCTCTGGATACAGCTAAGTCTCTGGTGAAAGCATTACAGAGAAGAGGAGATTATAATATTGCTACTGTTGTAGAGTATAGGCAGGGTGCATTGGATATTTTGGCTGTGTAACTTCTTTATTACGGTTTGTTGGGAGTGATGTGTGAAATATATATACGCACTGCTTATTTTTTTACCTATAGCAGTACTTCTACACTTTCTCGTCCCAGACTTATATCTGCTTATATTTATTACTTCTGCTATTGCCCTAGTTCCTCTTGCAGCTGTGCTAGGTCAGGCTACTGAAGAGCTAGCCGTCTATACCGGTCCACAGGTAGGAGGCTTATTGAACGCTACTCTCGGGAACGCAGCTGAGTTGATCATAAGCATAGTTGCTCTTCGTGCGGGTTTGGTCGACCTAGTAAAGGCTTCTATAACTGGCTCTATCATAGGCAACATCCTAATAGTTATGGGTGCAAGCCTGTTAGCGGGTGGTATAAAGAACGGCATCCAGAGGTTCGATAGGGGTAGCATGGGGGCTGTTGCATCCATGATGTTGCTTGCTGTTATATCGATATCTGTTCCAACTATCTTTTCGGCCACGATACAACGTGAGTCGGGTCATGAAGATGTACAGCTGCTAAGCGATGGTGTAGCTATCGCCATGATAGTGGTATATGTCCTATATCTATTGTATTCTTTCTTTACCTCTCCTAACTCCCACAAAGGTGTTTCTGATAGTGCTGAGGGTGAGCATACGGCTAGCTGGACCCTTCCTATGTCATTGGGTCTACTCGTTGCTTCCACTATAGGTATTGTGGTAATGAGCGAGATACTAGTAGGAGTTGTAGAGGAGGTTGTAAGTGCCTTAGGGTGGACAGAGATCTTCCTGGGAGTAATGATCATACCTCTCGTTGGTAACGTGGCTGAGCATCTGGTAGGAGTGCAGGTAGCCTTAAAGAATAGAATGGACCTGAGCCTTTCTATATCCTTAGGTAGTAGCTTGCAAGTAGCACTGTTTGTAGCTCCAGTGCTGGTCCTAGTAAGCCTGCTTTTCTCTAAGCATATGGACTTGGTATTCACAAGATTTGAGATAGTTGCACTTATAGCTGCTGTTCTAATAGGTAATCTAGTGGTATTGGATGGTGAAAGCAACTGGCTTGAGGGCGCACAGCTTATTACAGCATATGTCATATTAGGGATAGCATTCTATTTCTTACCTGTTTAGGAGGCTTATGAGGGAGACGAATGATACCCGAGAATTATTAGTTCGAAACGGTGCACTTCTTGAAGGGCATTTCTTACTTTCGAGTGGACTACATGCGCAATACTATGTTGAGAAGTTTCGGATTATTGAGAAACCTGATTTAGCTTCATCCTTATGTAGCCAGATCGTACAGCATTTTGCTGATAGGAATCCAGAGGTTGTTGCAGGGCCGACTACTGGTGGGGCGATATTAGCCTTCGAGGTAGCGAGACAGATGGGGTTGCGAAGTATAATCGCTGAACCTGCTCCGGCAGGTGGTAGGGAATTCAGACGCGGTTTTGAGATTAAGCCTGGTGAGCGAGTGCTAATAGTAGATGATGTCATGACTACTGGAGGATCCGTGAAAGACACTATTGAGGCTGTCAACCGGTTGGGCGGTAATGTGGTAGGCGTTGGTCTGCTTGTGGACAGATCTGCGGGAAAAGTTGATTTGGGTCTTGACTATTGGGCTACTATAACTCTTGATATACCGACTTATAACCCAGAAGAGTGTCCCCTTTGTTCCGCTGGAGTACCAATTACTAAAAGAGGGACTTCTGCTAAGGTTAACCCGTAGCTAGTATATCGTCTGAGTCCAGTTGACGCTCAAGCTCCGCCAGCTCTCGAATGCGATGTCTGATCTGAGCTAAAGTAGCTGGATTTGGTCTGCGTTCATATTCAGCCCTAAGCTCAGTTATTATTTGTGAAACGCGGCCTATGGTACGTACGGTAGATAGAAATGGATCTTTGTGAAAACCTTCGTTATTACCCAACACCTAACCCTCCCTACCTTCCCCTAATTATACCGTGTTAGGGTATAAATATTGTTGCGTTTTGCTATTTTCTAGCAGTATTTATGCCTTTGCTCATGTATTTACGAGAGGTGATAATGGATTCTCAGGATAAAATCAGATCTCGTGCTGTAACGCTTCTTAAAACTGGTCCGAAGAGTGAAGATTCTTTAGCTCGGGAACTTTTTGGTGCTATAAATAGTGGTCCTGCTTGGATCCGGATCCTGGAGCAGTGTCTAGATGGGGATCCCAGATTAGAAAAGGATCCCAACGGGGTTTGGAGACTTAAGGAAGATGCCTTATCTAGACAACCAGTTTTACTTACCGGTCGTACAACTAGAGCTAACAGAGGTCGATTGCTTTTGCTAGCAATATATGCTCCTGAAGAATCTACGGTAAGGTATTGGAGATTTTCTGTTGATTCCAAGGTGCCGTTATATCAAGAAGGGCTGTACGATTGGTTTGTGGATATAGAACCTGTGCCTTTTGAGCATGTAGCAAAGGATATCAGCTACTACTTAGCGGGTAGAAATGTATACGTACTGGATATCAAGGTCTGGAACTCTCTAGCCTATGAATTTTCTAGGATAGGCTTGTCCCCAGATCTAGCCGAGCCCGTGGTTGTAAGTTCTAAAGGCTGGGATAAGGGTAAATCAAACTACGTTCTCAATGGCTTATCGCCGGGACCGTTTTTAAACTATAACCCCCTTGTAGAAGAGATACAGGTGATTTTGAGTGCGATCAATAGTAGCTACACACATCATGCTGCTCAAGACGTAGGTTCTAGACTACGTCGCATGCAGGAAAAGGTGAGAGCTGTACCGGAATGGCCAGGAGTGTATATCTTTTACGACTTATATGGTGTTCCTATGTACATAGGGAGCTCCTCTAATCTCCGTAGCAGACTTAGGACTTATCTGGGTGGGCAAGTAGACATAACTCGCAACATGAGAGGCTTTCTTGAGAATGTGAGTGATTTTGATTATGTGCTGTTGGCTACACATCTTGAGGCGCAAATTGAGGAAATGGCTCTAATAGCGGGCCTGAACCCCAAATACAACATCCAAAAGATGCGAACCCGCAAGCTCTGGTGGTTGAGAATAGAGAAAAAAGATAGCATCAAGTTAACTGTTGCCAGCGATAACAGGAAAGAAGGAGCTATTCATATAGGCCCTTTACCCAATAGGAAGCTGCTCTACGACCTAAAGATCGTAGTTCAATCGGCACTAACTTTCTGTCCTTCTATTCTTCCTAAGGAACCTGAAGTTCTTGCGCAAGTTGTGCAGGATCCTGAGAAACTACAGCCAATAATAAGCCGACTTATTTATATAACTGGTCTAGATAGTAAGCATAGCCTAGAACGGTCAAGTATGACGAGTGTTTTGCAGAAGATCGAGAGGGGCCAGTTCAGCTTGACCTCTGACAGGTTTCAAGGTCCTGCTATCATAATAAGCTATTGTTCTCTGAGTCGAGAGCTGTTATTTACTGGAGTTATAAATATACCCATTGTTGCCACCAGGGCTAGTTGGGATGACATCGAGGACGTTCGAAAGAAGATAAAGAACCTATTAATTTTATTGGAGTCCTGTCAAGAACCGACGAACGTGCCCACGTATGCGCTTTCGATTACAACTGAGTGGCTCTATGAACATAGATTTGATAGTAAGGTATGCTTCCTACCAATTACGTTAGAAGAGGTAATCAGTAGGGCACAGCAGTTAGTAGAAGAGCAAGGGAACTCACTATAAGGTCCGCTCTAACGTAAACTGAGCTATCTCCATCATGGCTTCACGAGAATCGCTGTTAGGTAGCACTAGTAAAGCGGACTTGGCCTCTTCAATAAGGGCTGCTGCTTTGTCTCTTGCCTTTTCTAGAGCTCCTGAAGATTTGATAATATCTATAGCCCCATCATAATCTTTGCTGAGTCCTGATATGACTGCCTTAACATGTTCAGCTCTGTGATCGTTAATGTCGGCACTTTGAAGGAACAGTATTACTGGTAGAGTTATAGTACCCTGCCTTATATCGTTACCCACAGGCTTGCCTATCTGTTCAGTAGATGTGAAATCTAGCAAGTCATCTATGATCTGGAAAGCTAACCCTAACTTTTTGCCATAAGTGGTTAATGCTCTTCTGTGAGATTCTGGTGCTTTGGAGAGTATAGCCCCAGTTTCGGTACAACACTCGAAGAGAGCTGCTGTCTTTGCGTATATTCGTCGATAGTACTCTTCTTCTGAAGGTACTCCGTTGTTCTTCCCTAAACTCTGCCTCAGCTCTCCATCTACTATGACTATCAGGACTTTCGCAAAAAGATCAATTGCTTCTGGATCTGACGTCATTGCCGCGTAGTGAGCAGCTTTTGCAAACAGAAAATCTCCTAGGAGAATGACAACTCCAGGGCCAAATATCGAGTTGGCAGTGGCTATACCTCTTCTGACGTCAGCTTGGTCTATTGTGTCATCATGTATAAGAGTTGCAGTATGCAGTAATTCAACGGCCACGGCGGCGTTAAGCAGCTTTTCGTGATCCGGAGAGTTGATGCTGCCAGAAAGAAAGACTAGCGCAGGTCTTAGTCTCTTTCCACCGGCTAAAATCAGTGATCTTACTACCGATGCTAGCTCCGGTATCTCTTCTGGCACTGATTCCAGTAGTTTCTGTTCTACTTGCCTGAGTTCCGACGATATGATTCCGAAGGAAGTGAGTGTAGTCACATCAAACCTCAAGTTGAATAATATTAGCCATTACTATCTATACCATGACTTGCTACTATATCAGCTATCTTAGTTAATGTAGCAGTAGCCACTCCTGTTGGCCCTTTGGCTAGATGTGGAAGGTCCTTATTATTCCAAGCAGTGCCTGCTATGTCCAGGTGTACCCATGGAGTATCTTCAGCAAACTCCTTGATGAATAGAGCACCAGTTATAGCCCCGGCCTCTCTGCCGCCGCTATTAGCTATATCCGCTATGTCGCTATTTAGCTGTTCTCTATACTCTGCAAAAGTAGGCATCTGCCACATCTTCTCACCTACTTGTGAGGCGGCGTTGAGCACTACATTTGTCCAGTACTGATGGGACCCGAAGACTCCCGTGGTAATAGTTCCAAGAGCTACTACGCAGGCTCCTGTGAGCGTGGCAACATCTACCAGGTGTGTTGCACCCTCCCTCTTGGCTTGTACGATGCCATCAGCAAGTACTAATCTGCCCTCAGCATCAGTGTTTAGCACCTCAATGGTTTTCCCGCTGCCGGCTTTTATTACATCTCCAGGTCTCATGGCTGAGCCACTAGGCATGTTTTCAGCTAGGCATAGAATACCAACTACGTTCACTTCAGGTTTAAGCTTAGATATAGCTATCATCGCACCTAGCACTGCTGCAGCGCCAGACATATCTGACTTCATCCTGTGCATATTCTCAGCCGGCTTGAGTGATATACCACCAGTATCAAAGGTTATACCTTTCCCTACGAACCCTATAGTGTTTGGGCTGTCGCTGGCTAGATATTTGATGATTACCATTCTCGCAGGTTCTGAGCTGCCGCTTGCGACCGCGAGGATAGCACCATAACCTCTTTGCCTTAGATCCTCTTCCTCAAGTATCTCACAAGCCAATCCATTGACCTCACATAAACTCTGTGCCCTGTGAGCAAATTCCCTTGTTGTTAGTACATTGGGAGGCTCGTTAGCAAGGGTTCTGGCCAGGTTAACCGACTCTCCAATTGCTGTAGCCCTGTTGATGGTTGCTTTTATATCGGAGCTTGAAGATTCTAGTATGAGCTCTATACTTTCTACGTTTATTTCCTGAGAGGGGGTTTTATATATTCCGGGTGAAAAATTGCCCACTATAGCGCCGTGTACCGCCGCTGCTACCAGTGCTTCGTTTGGCTCTGCGAGTGATGGTAAGAATATTGATAGGTTATCGATTTTATGTTTCCTGGCCCACCTGACAGCAGTCCCAGAGAACTTTCTGATGTCCTCTACGGTATTACTGAGCTCGCCCATCCCAATTAGAAGGATAAACTTATCCCTTTGTCCTGCATTTATTAGGGATACTTGACCCTTCTGTGATGCTACGCCGACCAGATCCGTCGATGACATATTTGACTCTATTTGGTTCACATAGGGCAAAGCCTGCCCTGCAAACATTGGTATTGCTACATATCTTCTTTCGGATTCAAGTGGTTCGCCAACACGGTAAGTAATCTTCATATCTCTTCCTTTTACCTAGCCATCAACCTTGGTGATCATAGGTATCTTACCTGAAACCGAAGAGATTATAGCAAGCTGGGCCCGTGTCTTTCTGGACATACGTCGTATCCTGCAGCTAAGATTCCATATGTGAATAGAGGTAATGAGCTAGAACAAACCAATAAACCCTCCTATGTAGGATTATACGTTCATATACCTTTTTGTAGAACCAAGTGTATCTACTGTGATTTCAATTGTTATGCCGGGAAAAATGCTCTCATACCTGATTATGTGCTTGCCCTTAGTAAGGAACTTGTAACCTACAGTAATCAAGGACTGGCTGCGAAAACGCTCTATATGGGAGGCGGCACACCTAGCCTTCTTTCTCCCAGTCAGGTTGAGTGTATCATTAGTACTGCGCATGATTACCTTAGATTGTTTGATGACGCTGAGATAACAATGGAAGCTAACCCTGGTACGGTTGATGAGCAGTACCTTAGAGCTATTCTAGCTTTGGGTGTAAATAGAGTCAGTATTGGTATACAAAGCTTCAAGGATGATGATTTGCGCAGGCTGGCTAGACACCATACGGTTGAAGATGCTTTGGAGGCTTACAGTGCTGCAAGGGCAGCAGGATTTGAGAACATCAGCGTCGATCTGATATATGGCTTGCCATTTCAAACTCTAGATGACTGGAGACTTAACTTATCCCGTGTAATAGATATAGAGCCTGATCATTTATCACTTTACGCGTTGACTGTTGAAGAAGGAACCCCATTACATAAGTTGATATCACGGGGGAAGCTGCCCTCTCCAGATGACGACTTAATGGCTGATATGTATGAGCTTGCTCAAGAGGTCCTGGAAAAAGCCGGATATATACACTATGAGATAAGCAATTGGTGTAGGCCAGGTAAGCAGGCCAAACACAATATGATTTATTGGAGAGAAGAGCCGTTTATAGGGGCTGGGGCAGGAGCATATGGGTTTCTAAACGGCGTGCGCTATTACAATGAGTTATTGCCTTCTAAGTATATTTCACTTATAAATAATGGGCAGAGCCCTATATTTTGGCAAGAAGAGCTGAGCGCGCCCATCGAGAGGTCTGAATACGTTATCCTGCATCTACGGCTTGCGGAGGGTGTGAACGCCGAAGATTTTCAGCTACGATACGGTCAAAGCTTACGATCTTTTCTGAGCGGTAAGATCGATGATGTTGCTGGTTTGGGGCTTGTAGAGTGGAAGGATAACTATTTCAGACTCACTTCGAAGGGCAGACTGCTTTCTAACGAAGTGTTTGTTAGGATACTTCCTGATTAGAATTGTAGGTTTACAGCTATCTAATACGCAAAACACAATAGTTCTTAGTTATTTTTATTGGAGGAAAACCTTGCCAGAGTTTTTGGTAACCTTCGTAGGTCTGCTGTTGAGGGTACTAGAGATAGCCATTATAGGTAGAGCGCTGATATCCTGGTTTGACCCTTTGTTTAGGAATCCAATATCGCGTTTTCTCTACGATGTCACTGAACCTATTCTTAGGCCAATACGTAACTTTATGCCTGGGGGAGTGATGATTGATTTTTCTCCTTTAGTTGCTTTGATAATTCTTTGGATAATAGAGAGGCTGTTTTACTCAGCTGTGGCTGGCTAGATCTGAAAGTTTTATCTGTTGAACCCGACCTTCTTCGGATACGAGGCTGGCTGTCTGTTTGTATAAGTTCAGTTTAGCTACTTTGTATTCTTGGCCTCTCCACGTGACCTTTTCTCCCAGCTTCGGTATGTACCGTATTTGGGGTTGAGTTTTGTTTATAAATGTTACTATCCCTAGTTCTGAAGATATCTCCTTGATCCTACTTGTTAGATCGATATCATCTGTGTTTATTTCTATTCTTAGGAATCTAAGCAAAGGATCCAAGCTAATATTCACGATTTTTCCTGGTGTTGATCGCATTTCCCTTACTAAGCTTTGAACTACAGAGTCCTTTTCTGGTGGGGAGGGCTCTGCAGAGAACATCTTGATGCTAGCTTGAGATTCAACATTGATTTTGGCCAAGTTGTGCGCTATACATACTATTCTCGCCCATCTTAGTCCTTCATTCGCTAGATCTATCAAGCAGTAGGAAGATGTACTTGGAGATGCTGGGGTGTGATTTTCTACCCATGTTAGCTCATTATGTCCAAGTATCCTAATGCCTAGAATATAGCTCATACTCTAGGTAACCTCAGAAAGAGGTTTTCTAGTACTAACCTTACGTTAGCATTTGAGTCGAGCATATATATAGCCCTTAGAATATGCTGTATCAACTCGTAGCCATGTTGTGGCCCTAAGGAGACTAGGAACTGAATAAGATCTACGTTTTCAGATAGATATGATTTACTGCTGTTTTCTTGAAACGTCTTGATAGTTGCTAGCCTTATAACTCCTATCCAGTTAAACAAGAGAGAGTACAAATCATCTCTATCGTTAGGCTTATTGGACCAATCTTTGGATAATTCTTCAGCGAACTTCAGCCTTTCAATGTCATTTGATTGGAGGACTTTATTCAGGTATTTCCAATCATCATTTACCTGGGTTACTAGCGCTCCGTCGTGAGCTGCCCTAATTGCCCATCCTGGCCTGCCGTTGGACAGAGTCGCTATTATATTTGCCTCTCCTTGCTCGACACCTAGGCTATTGACCAAATAGCTGGTAATTTCACTATGTGGAACGGGTTGTAGGTTTACTCTATAACAACGTGATCTGATCGTCTCAGGGAGCGTGTAATCATCTATAGCTATAAGTACTATTGTCACGAAGTCTGGGGGTTCTTCCAAAGTCTTCAGGAAGGCATTGGCTGCTTCCTCTGTCATTGTAGATGCGTCTTCGATCAGATAGACCTTCCTGTTAGCCTCGAAAGGTCTAAGATATATGCGCTCGATGATGTTCCTGATGGAATCTATACCAATCTCTCTAGAAGTTTTGCCTGATTGTTCAGCCTGTAATGCCAGGCTAATCGTCTCGACATCAGGATGTGAGCCATGATAGATCTTCCTGCAGTGTATGCATCTGCCACATGGGGGATCATATATTTCGGCGGAGCATAGTAGTAATGCGGCGAACCATCTTGCCAGAGTGCTCTTGCCTACGGATGGAGGACCGGTAAATAGCCAGGAGCCGCTAGCTCTATTTTTTGTCTTGGCTGCGGACAGTAGCTGCAATGCTTGCTTATTGCCTACAAACCCTGACGAGCTGGTGCTGATCATAGCCTTCTCTTTTATTTAGCTTTTACTTCTTGTTCCTGCTGTGCTGGGCTCTTAGCTGGTGCTATTTTCGCAGAAAAGTGCTCAATTATCTTCTGCCTGGTTGTGTCTTGAATTACTACCGAGGGTACCTGCCTGCTATTGGCCCAGCGCAGTAGCTGTGCAGAAGTTAAAGCTGTGTTCTTACAGTCGTCTAACATCAATACAGCGTCGGGTGATGTAAAGACCACTGCACCGCTCACGGGAACATCTCCAAAGCCTGCCTCTTGTAAGTCCTTTGCTACAGCTTCAAGAGATGCCTGCAAATCTATTGAAGGGTTTCCCAGGGATGGCTCGCCAGTAAAGAAACGTACCAAGATGTTCTTTCGTCTTTTCCACTTGTTACCATTACATTCTGTTACGCCGCCGTGATTACGAGTTTCAATTACCAGTACGCCTTCGGGACCTACGAGTATACCATCTACTATTACAGAACCCACGGGTATCCAATTACCTAGCCAGTACCTGTTGCTCAGGGATTTCAAAGCTGTGGCTAGTCTCTGATCCGTCCTCACGTTTTGTCCTAGGTCAAACTGGATCTGCCTAGTAAGGCTCGTTATTATATAACCGATGATCATGAGTGGCCATGCGACAAATATTAGCTGCTGATACAGCAGGACTATTACTACTGAAGCTGTTAGAAAGAAGAACCCTATTAGTAACGTTCTCTGTATTAGGCTTTGGCGGCTTCTTATGTACTCTGAATTGACTGCTACTTGCACTTGTTTTACCCTTGATATTCTCTAAATATCAGCACGGCATTCTGCCCGCCGAAACCGAACGAATTAGACATAACAGTCCTTACATCAGCTCTTCTGGCCTCGTTGGGCACGTAATCAAGATCGCATGCTGGATCAGGGGTTTCGTAATTGATCGTAGGAGGAATCACCTTATCGTAAATTGTCATTACAGAAGCTACTGCTTCTATGGCTCCCGCAGCTCCTAGCAAGTGTCCTGTCATAGATTTGGTAGAGCTGATAGGCACCTTATATGCATATTCACCAAAGACTGCTTTTATTGCTAAGGTTTCTGCGGCATCGTTCAGCTGTGTGCTCGTACCGTGACCGTTTATGTAGTCTATTTGGTCTGGACTCAGGTGTGCACACTCCAGTGCTTTGCGCATGGCTCTGGCAGCACCAGTTCCATCAGGCTCTGGCATGACCATATGATAGGCGTCTGAGGTTGCGCCGTAACCTACTATCTCAGCATATATCTTGGCACCTCTTTGCAGAGCGTGTTCAAGGGATTCGAGCACTAGTATAGCTGCCCCTTCCGCAGGTACGAATCCATCCCTATTTTTATCAAAAGGTCTACTCGCCTTTTGAGGCTCTTCATTGCGGGTGCTCATAACACGCATAACGCAGAATGCAGCCAAGCCCAAGCGACAGATAGGAGCTTCAGTACCCCCTGCTAGCATGACATCTGCTTCGCCGCGCCTTATTACTTCAAAGGCTTCACCAATGGCTTGAGTGCCAGCAGCACAAGCGGTCACTATAGTGCCGTTATACCCATGAGCCTTGAATGTCATTGCCACCTGTCCTGCGGGCGCGTTTGCTAAGCTAATGGGTGCGAAGAAGGGGCTAATTCTCATAGGACCTCGTGTAAATAGAGTCTGTGCAGCGGCCTCAGTATCAGGGAAACTCGAAGTTCCGGTACCTAACAGCACGCCTATCCTGGGATTTTGCTCTTCAAAGCATAGCTCTGCGTCCTGCACAGCCTGTTTTGCAGCCCCAACAGCAAACTGTGATGCTCGGGACATCCTACGTACCTGCTTGGGATCAATATACTCCTCTGGATTCCAGTTTTTTACCTCTCCGGCTATCTTGGTCGTGCAACCTTCGGTGTCGCACATGGTGATGGTATCTATTCCAGACCTTCCATTGACAAGCGATTCCCAGTAAGCTTCTTTCCCTATGCCTACAGGAGAGATTACTCCCATGCCTGTGATTACAACTCTTCTGTTTTGTCTGGAGTTGTCCGCTACTTCCAGAGGTTCTACAAGGGACTGGGGCTCATGAGCTACGTTGGTGGCAATCTGTGCAATTTGACGCTCTATGGTCTCTGTAAGTTCTCCACCTTCTTCCTTTATGGTTGCTCTAAGCTTTTCTATAAGCCTTTCCCTTAGTTCGACCTTGTTTTCGGTAGTCATTAAGCTACAAAACACCCCCATAATTTATTTTTAGTAACTGTTTTTCATTTAACTGCTTGCTGGTACACTAGGTCAGGTTTCCTAGCTGCTGTTGTTTCATCTAGTCTTCTGACGATAGTGTTATGTGGTGCTGATTTTACTAGCTCCGGATCGTTCTCAACTTCTTCGGCTATTTTTATCATAGCTGCAGCGAACTCATCCAAGGTTCTCTTGTTTTCCGTCTCGGTAGGTTCAATCATCAGACATTCTTCTACAATAAGTGGAAAGTAGATTGTTGGTGGATGAAAACCGTAATCGATGAGCCTCTTAGCTATATCTATGGTACGTACACCAAATCGCTTCTGCTTTGATCCTGAAAGCACAAACTCGTGCATACAAGGACGATCGTATGGTACTTG
This sequence comes from Thermobaculum sp., assembly GCA_042408415.1. GTDB lineage: Bacteria > Chloroflexota > Chloroflexia > Thermobaculales > Thermobaculaceae > Thermobaculum. The sequence continues at coordinate 12,325 of JBHORE010000003.1, read as the reverse complement.
ATAAGCGTCTCTTAGTAGAGACAGAAGATAGTTTGCATTGAGTATAGCATGTTCGCTGACAGATCTTAGTCCCTCAGAACCTTGCTGCATTATATATGTGTACGCCCTTACTAGCACTGCAAAATTCCCCCATAGTGATCTTACTTTTCCTATGCTCTTGGGGGGATCCTGAAACTGATAGATCCTACCTGCCTCTGTATCTCGAGCTACTACTACAGGCGATGGCAGAAATGGAGCCAAGAAGTCCTTAACTGCTATTGGACCTGCACCTGGACCTCCTCCACCATGGGGTGTTGTGAAGGTTTTGTGCAAGTTAAAGTGGAGTACGTCAAATCCGAGCTCGCCTGGTTTAACTATACCCATTATGGCGTTCATGTTTGCGCCATCACCGTACATCAATCCACCAGCTTCGTGAATAACTTCGCATATCTCTCTGATATGCTCATCGAACAGGCCGAGGGTATTGGGATTAGTAAGCATCATAGCAGCTACTTCTTCATCTACCAGCTGCTTTAGTTCCTCGAGGTCAACGTTGCCGCGATCATCGCTTCTAACGGTTACTACTTGGTACCCGGCCATGGAGGCAGTAGCTGGGTTCGTGCCATGAGCGGAATCTGGCACTATTACTTTGGTTTTGTGTGTCTGGCCTATACTATCTAAGTATGCTCTAATCACGAGCATACCGGTCAGCTCGCCGTGTGCGCCTGCAGCTGGTTGTAGTGAGACGGCATCCATACCAGCGATTTCGGCTAATGCCTGCTGGAGCTCATACATAATTTGTAGGGCTCCTTGGACCTTCTCGATAGGGGTATACGGGTGAACTCTCCTAACGCCTCGGTGAGCAGCTACCTCTTCGTTGACTTTGGGATTGTACTTCATCGTACAGGACCCAAGAGGATAAAAGGTAGTATCTATGGCAAAGTTCAACTGAGACAGCCTTACGAAGTGACGAATCACCTCAAGCTCGCTGACTTCTGGCAGATTGAGATCTTCCCTTAACAGTTCCTCTGGGAGATTTGCTGTAGGGACTTGACTATCTGGTAGACTGTATCCGGTGGCGCCATCTCGGCTCCATTCGAAGATTAGAGGTATGGTCATTATGCTCGATGCTCCGAGAACTCTAAAAATCCTATATGCGGCTAGATTATATCATAATATTTGAATGGCACTCATGATGCTGTCATACACCTGTTAGTTTGCGGAGTAAACTTGCGCATTTGGATATACAAGATAAATCATATACAAGCCTAGAATACGACAAGATACTACAGCTGCTAAGTAAGCACACTTCGTTTAGCCTTAGCAAAGAGCTGGCTCTATCTCTACGTCCGCTGAATGATCTGGAAGGAGCTATAAGGTCCCAGCGAGAGACAACTGAGGCTCTCAGAGTTTTACAACTCAGACCAGATATAACGATAGGTGGAGCTAGGGATATTAGGAGTCTAGTCACAAAGGCAAGTCTGGGAGGTATATTAGACCCTTCGGAGCTGTTACAGGTCTCTGATACTATAGCAGCTGCCAATAGTTTCTCCAGGCAGCTTGGTAAAGTCTTGGAAGGTGTAGACTCCTTTTCTCTGTTATCTGCCCAGTTGAGGCACATAGTTGACCTGTCTGATCTGCGTAAACAGATAGACGCGGCCATAGATGACCAGGCCCAGGTACGTGACTCCGCTAGTACTACTCTTGCAAGGATAAGATCGCAGCTGAGATCAGCGCACGATCGCTTAATGCAGCACCTCAATAATTTGATTAGCTCTTCGTCTTATAGGGATGCCCTGCAGGAGCCGATCATCACCCAGAGAGATGGAAGATATGTAGTCCCTGTACGTGCGGATGCAAGGCATAGGATACCGGGCATAGTTCACGACGTGTCAGGCAGCGGGCAGACGCTATTTGTAGAACCACTAGCTACCGTAGACATGGGTAATAGGATTACTGAGCTTCGTAGGCAGGAGTCTGAGGAGATAGAAAGGATACTTGCCCAACTATCCGAAGCGGTTGCTTCGGCTGCTTCGGATATTATGAGGACTTTACTTGCTCTCGCAAGATTGGACTTTGCCTTGGCCAAGGCAAAGTTCTCTCAATATTTGGATGCTTGTGAGCCCGAGTTGGTAAGTGCTGAGTATAAAGGAGATAAACTGTTCCTGCCTGATGCTAGGCATCCGCTATTAGGTAGGGATGTAGTGCCCATAACCATTTTCTTGGGAGAAGATTTTAGAGTACTGGTTATAACCGGGCCTAATACTGGCGGTAAGACCGTAGCCCTCAAAACTACAGGGCTCCTTTCTCTGATGGCTCTAAGTGGTCTGCACCTACCTACAAGTGAGCGTGCGCGCGTGCCAGTGTTGAGGTACATCTTGGCTGATATAGGCGACGAGCAAAGCATTGAGCAAAGCTTGTCGACATTTTCTTCTCACATCATCAATATCAAGAAGATGCTGGAGGTGGCCGGCTCCGATACTTTGCTGCTGCTGGATGAGCTGGGAGCGGGTACTGACCCGGAAGAAGGCGCAGCTATAGCTGAGGCAATTATCGATTATCTGCTTGAAAAGCGAGCTTTGGTGGTGGCTACTACTCACTATCCTGAGATCAAGGTATATGCTCAGACCACTCCAGGCGTTACTAACGCGGCTGTAGAGTTTGATCTGGAGACACTCTCACCTACGTATAGGCTGAAGATTGGCCTCCCGGGCCGTAGTTATGCCATAGATATTGCACAGAGGTTGGGCTTACCCGAAGCAGTTATTGAGGCGGCAAAATCTAGAGTCTCGCCTGAAAGCAGAGCAGCCAACGACCTGTTGGAACAGATAGAGGCTGAAAAGAAGCTAGTAGATCAAAGATTAGCCGAGGCAGAACAGATTAGACGTGAGGCAGAGGAACTTCGTTCACGCGCTGTAGCTGAACTTCAGGAGGCTGAAAGGATAAGGGAGCAAGCTCTTGAAGAAGGTTATCAGCAGGCTCTAAGAGAACTGGAAGATGTACGCAGGGAGATCGATGAGCTCAGGAGAAGATTGAGTGCCTCTCAGGCAGCGAGCAAACTGGGGGAGATCACCGAGTCTCTAAGAACAGTGGAGAATGTTGAGCGTCGCGTGAGGAAGCTTACAAGGGGTTCGAAGAGGCCTAGTGTTATTAGAAGGACCCCTCAGGTAGGGGATAGTGTGAGAATAATGAGTTTTGGTACCGAGGGAAAGGTTATTAGTATAAGTGATTCTACTGCTGAAGTACAAGTAGGCAGTGTCCGATCTAGGGTTCCACTATCTGACCTGGAGGTTGTAGGAGGGAAGCAAAGCCTCGAGGTCTCGTCTCAAAAGCGTACCCGTGGTGTCAGGCTAAATGTGGATGTTAGAGCCAACATATCCACAGAACTTGACTTGAGGGGAATGAGAGCTGAGGAGGCTCTTTCTAAGCTTGATGAATATCTCAATGATGCTTATATACAGGGTATTCCTACAGCACGTATAATTCATGGCTATGGTACTGGAGCTTTGCGGGATGCAGTCAGGGGTATGCTGCAGGGTCATCCACTGGTCTCCGGGTTTCGGCCTGGTGGCCCAGGTGAGGGAGGAGACGGGGTAACTGTTATCAATCTTATCTCCCGCTAACCATCCTGTCTTCCATGCCGGTTGGCTGATACTCGTCGGGCGTGTAGGACATCTGAAGTAGTACGGATCTCAACCTAGTAAGCCATCGATCTGGCTTGCCACTAATCTCTACTCTTACCTGGCCAGGCAATATCCTAACTCCTCGCCAATGTGCCAGTCTCTCAGCAGGTGGAGGGTTGTCGGCTTTGATTATCACTTCGTTGTCCGCTGCTCGTATTGCAGTGACACCTGCTTTTGCTGCCACTATCTTGAGATCTATGAGCTTGATCAGGTTTATGGTCTCTTCAGGTAGCGGCCCGAACCTATCTCGCATCTCGTTTTCCATCGATCTAAGCTCACGTGCCGTTGATGTGGATGCTAATCGCCTGTACAACCTGATTCTGGTGTCTCTATCAGAAACGTAATGTTCGGGTATTAGAGCTGGAATCGGCAGATCTATTGTTACTGCAGGGGGCTCACTGATGGGCTGTCCTGTGCGCAGTTCCTGTACTGCTCTCTCTATCATTTGGGTGTAAAGCTCTAGTCCAATGGCGTAAACATGTCCACTTTGCTCTGGCCCCAAGAAATTGCCTGCTCCCCTTATCTCAAGGTCCTTCATAGCTATCCGGAAGCCAGCCCCCAGCTGAGTAGCTTCTGAAATTGCTTCCAGCCTTTTCTGTGCGTCCTCTGTCATCCTAGCATCAGGTCTGTACATGAGGTATGCGTATGCTCGATTGCTGCTTCTACCCACCCTACCCCGTAGCTGATAGAGTTGAGCTAAGCCCATATGTGTAGCATCGTCAACTATTAGCGTATTAGCGTTGGGGATGTCTAGTCCTGACTCGATAATGGTGGTACATACTAGAACATCATAATGGTGATGCATGAATTCCAGCATTACCTGCTCTAGCTGTTGTTCTGGCATTTGACCATGGGCGACAGTGATGCGAGCCTCTGGCACCATCTCTTGTAGTTTGTGTGCTACCTTGTAGATGTCCTGCACTCTATTATGCACGTAGAAGACCTGTCCGCCTCGTTCCAACTCCCTTATGATACTGTCTCTGATGATGCTGTCATTCTTCGGAACAATATAGGTGTATACAGGTAAGCGATCCTCGGGAGCAGTTTCTATCACACTCATATCCCTTACTCCCGAAAGCGCCATTTGCAGAGTCCTGGGTATAGGAGTAGCTGTAAGGGTCAGCACATCTACCTGAGTACGTATCTGCTTGAGCGTTTCCTTGTGCTTGACGCCAAATCTTTGCTCCTCATCTACTATGACTAGTCCAAGGTCCTTGAACACTACATTTTTTTGGAGGATGGTATGTGTACCTATAACTATATCGACGTTACCCTTCTGCAAATCTTCCAGGACTTGGTCTCTCTCCTTCTTGGTCCGCAGCCTGGACAGCATTTCAACTCGTATGCCAAATGGGTTAAATCTGGACCTAAATGTTTCATAATGTTGTAGTGCAAGCACAGTTGTCGGGACGAGTACCGCGACTTGTTTGCCATCTGCCACAGCCTTGAATGCAGCTCTAAGCGCCACTTCGGTTTTGCCGTACCCTACATCCCCACATATCAGTCTATCCATGGGCTTTGATGATTCCATATCAGCCTTGACATCTTCAATAGCTGCCAACTGATCATCTGTTTCCACATAAGGGAACGCACTCTCGAACTCTCTATGGAGTTCATTGTCTGGGGAAAAGCTATGACCTTTGGCTATCTCTCGGGCCGCATATAGCTGAAGCAACTCTTTAGCTAGTTGATCTGCCGCCTTCTTGGCTCTTCTTTTGGTGCGCGCCCAGTCGGCAGTTCCCAACCGACTGAGCGCAGGCTCACCTCCACCAATGTATGGAGAGATTCTATCTATTTGGTCTACTGGTACATATAGTCTGTCCCCTCCGGCATACTCCAGGACCAGGTACTCTCGTTCTGCTCCTGAGCTACCTCTCATAACGTTGCCTACGTACTTAGCTACCCCATGGTCTACATGTACCACGTAGCTACCTGGTTGGAGGTCAGCTAGGAAGACCCTCTGAGGAGCTTTCCTTGGAGAGCGCGCTCTTCTTGGCTCCCTATAACCCCAAAGTTCCGTGTCTGAAAGAACTACCAGATTGATGTCGTCACATATCCAACCATCTTGGATGGAGCCAGGTACTATGAATATCTGCCCCTGTTTATCATCCTCCTCTAGTGCCAATGGCAAGTTGTGCTCTTCTGCCACGTGGCGGATTCTCTCATGGTGCCGAGTTACGATAAATACAGTTCTACCCTCGTCAATCCAAGATCGTAGGTTATCGACGATGTCTATAGTGCTGGATCTAATCTGCGGAGCGGGATAGAAATTGAGGTTGCCCTCAGCCGAATTGACAGGTTCGATCTTCGGTAACGTCTTGAGTCTATCCTCTATAGTACTCCACTCAAAGACAGGGCTAAGCAGGTTCGAGGGTATATCTCCTGATCGCTCCATCTCCAATCGCATACCTTCAATGTGTGAACGCAGGGTGCTTGCAGTAAGTGCAAGTCTGTCAGGCAGATCTGTGAAGACTATACTGCCTTCGCTGAGGTAATCAAGCAGATTCCCCTGACCGCTTGGAAAGTACGGAGCTATTATGCTATGTATGGATGGAACGTCACCTGCTGATAGCTTTTCTAGGGACTGTTTCCAGTTGGATGCTACTTCATGCCGCAGATTAGACAGATCTATCTGCTGAAGACGTTCTAGTGCTGACTCATACTCGGCAACTGGGATCTCGTATGGCGAGATTATAGAGAATGAGTCTATTTCTCTGACAGATCTTTGAGTTTCTGGATCAAACAGCCTTATGCTGTCGACTTCGTCGCCAAAAAGTTCTAATCTGATTGGCAGATCCGATGATGGTGGCCATATATCGAAGATACCGCCTCGCCGTGAGAATTGACCAACTTCTTCGACACTGGGAACAGGCGAATAACCGAACTTGGACGCTCTGTTAGCTAGGGCAATAATATTTACGGTAACTCCTGTCTTGACAAGTTCTCTATGATCCTCAAAGTAGCGTCGAGCTAACGTGGGTTCCAGGATGGATTTCACGCTTGCGACGATTAGCAGCGGCTCCCTATCTGTTTGTAATATTCGCTCCAAGGCTGCGAGCCTTCTGAATGGCGAGTCTTGAGTTGGGGTAGCTATCCTCTCATAAGGTAGATCATCATGTGCTGGCCATAGCAGTACCCTCTTGGGATCCCATAAGTATGTAGATAGAGAATCCGCTACGTTCTGAGCTTCTTCTGGCCTTGGTACTATCAGCAGGGTGTCTGTCTGCATTTCGGCAAATAATGTTGCCCATAAGGCTGGGTAGGCAGAAGGGACAGCAGATGGCAGATAACTGACCTTTTCCCCTCTACTGAGTTGTGCCTTTAGATGCTGGATTTGCTTGGACTTAGATAGCAGTTCTATTAGAGGTTTTGTTGTTGTCATTTATATCCAGGAAAGTAATATTGGTGACCTATCTAGTATATCAAGTCGATTTATACCTATCCCGTCGCTTTGGTGTTAAAGCTATTCATGGTTGCCTCAACACCTTCTTTGATCAAAGATTCCACTGCATCTGCTGCGCGTGTGATTATATGATCAATGTAGGACAGTTGCTCCCTGCTCCATTTCCCAAGTACATAATCTACTGGATCTAACTTGGGGTCCCTCCCTATGCCTACTCGAATCCTTATGAATTCGTTACTACTGATAGTATCTATTATCGACTGAACTCCTCTATGACCTCCTGAGCTACCTTTGGTTCTCACTCTAATTGTTCCAAATGGTAGATCTAGGTCATCATATATAACTATCAAGGAGCTCTGATATTCCAGATTGTAGCGTCTGAGCAGAAGCTTGACTGCTTGCCCACTGTTGTTCATGTAGGTGACGGGCTTGGCCAAGATTGCTTTGTAGCCATCTATATAGGTTTCTGCCACTAGTGCTCTGTCAATAAGAGAGAACCCAGATGTTTTATATCTACGGGCCAGCTCATCTACTACTAGGAAGCCTACATTGTGTCGTGTATGTGCGTACTCTTTTCCAGGATTCCCGAGACCAACTATCAAAAATTCTCTATTCATCTAGTAGTTCCAGTGCCATGTAGATAGCTATATCTCCAGAAGTGAAATGCTTCTCATTATAGCCACATATATGAAAGCCCTGCGACCTAAAGAATGCTATAGCTGGATAGTTCTTAGTCGATATCGTACAAGTAATTGCCTTCATATGGTTTTCTCTAGCCCAACTGATAGTGGCGCCTATCAGGGAGTTGCCAATGCCTAATCTGCGGAATGGCTTGTCTACCACTATTTGCTCGATCCTAAGATATTGCTCTTCTGTACTTGCACATAGGAAACCAACTAGCTTGTCTATTTCGGCCACTAAAAACAGACTTAATCTGTCCCAATTGCTCTCAAGATACGATGGAATCGGAGGATCAGTTATTGCTCTGGGCCTTGGTAGCCTAGCTGTTAGTAGTCGAAGGGAAAGGTCGTCTTCTGAGCCTATACCGTAGGAATCTAGTGCTATCTGCCAAACCAGGTCGGTGGTGAAACTGGCATCTAGCCTCTCGCATAAGGCTATATCTGACAACCTTCCGGCTCTGATCTTTATATTATTAATATCCGTTCCCATTCAGCCTCATCCCGTGGGCTGTAGCTAGAGCCTGAGTCACGGAGTCTGGAGCGATCACGGTTATCTCGACATCTTCTGTATTCATGAGATTTACCAGTTGTTGGAAAGTCCCGTGATCCCTTAGAGCGTCGTTTCCCTCTGTTGAGATCAGCACTATGCGTCTTGCTCCGGATTGTATGGCCCTAACAGTTTGTTCTATTGGATTATCATTCTTTGAGACTGTAACGAAGAATGCCGGCTCGGGGGCGATTATCTTGCTATAAAGATATTGAGCAATTATGCGTAGGACCGAGGCAATTGGTACAGCGATTAGAAGTCCCAGTATGCCTCCATAGCTGGCTCCAGCCATTATGAAGAATATAACTATTATTGGATTGAGGTGTACCACTCTACCAATCAGAAAAGGTATTACCAGATTGTCTTCTAACTGACGCAATATGAAGTATCCTAACGCTACTACTGCTGCGAGCGTGAGGTTATTCCATCCAAATGGGGGGTTAGACTGGAACAACGCTACACTAACAGCTATACCTCCTGCCGTGTAAGGTCCGATAATGGGTATGAGCTCAAGAAAACCTGTCAATACTCCCAGAAGCAGGGCGTACTGTACGTGTATCGTAGATAGGAATATCCATGTAGCTATAGTCATTATGGCTAGCAGAATTAGCTGGCTCCTTAGGTAAGCCCCTAACGTATCGTTGATTCTCCTTAGCAAGCTCTCTATTTCGTGCCTGTATGGAGCCGGGGTGAACTCGAGAAACGAGCTCTTTATATGGTCTGCGTGAAGAAGCAGGAAGAATGTAGCGACGAGAAATATAAAAAACTTAACTGCTTTGTCTATGACTACGGTCAGGATGGGTACTGCCATCCTGCGTGCGTAATCTGCGAAGTCATCACTAAGAGCTACAACCTGTGATTCTAATTGCTTGAGATCGACGGATATTCCCCATTCTCGCAGCATCTGGTTTCGATTAATGAAGCCTTCTATTTGATTGAGGATGTGTGGCACTTGGTTAGCTAGGGCTAGTGACTGGTCTCTGATGATGGGCACAACGTTTATGAGACTCCACGCGACCGCTGAGAAAACAGCTATGTACAGTAGTATGATCCATATAGCTCTAGGTACTCCAGATTCTCTGGACAAAAAACTCACAAGTGGGTGAAATATATACGTGGCTACAATAGCCCAGATAAACGGTGTAAGCAGGTGAGCTGTGCTATGGAGAAAGTAAAGAATTACGGCTACCGAGATCCATATAGTTATCTCTTTAGCCCTCTTGGTAAACCTTATTTCTCTCACCTTATGGAACCTCAACCATTTCTCAGCGGGAATATATCACAAGCTGAGCTAATTTTGTCGAACTAACCAACATTACATATATCTCTTATAATATTGAAAGCGTGTATCTTTACAGGAGAATGAGTGTATGCATCAGAATTTGAGAATTCCAGGTCCAACACCTTTGCCTGAGCAAGTACAGGCGGCTATGCACAGAGATATGATAGATCATAGGGGGCCGGAATTCGCTCGTATTCTACAACAGTGCACTGAGACGCTCAAGTATTTCTATTGCACACGGGGGGATGTGCTAATATTTCCCGCCTCGGGTACTGGGGGATTAGAAGCGGCCATCGTCAACACTTTATCACCTCGTGACCCAATCTTGGCTGTTATCATAGGCGTCTTTGGTGATAGGTTTGCCAAGATAGCTGAGACTTTCGGTCTCGATGTGCGACGACTATCTATACCCAGGGGTAGGGCTGTAGATCCCGATCAGCTTCGTCAAGCCCTTGATGAGAACCCGGATGTAAAGGCAGTATTGATCACTCATAACGAGACATCAACTGGCGTTACCAATCCTCTGGAGGAACTGGCACATATAGTAAAGGAAAGAGATCTTTTGCTATTAGTAGATGCGGTAAGCTCGATGGGGGCTATCCCGGTAATGACCGATGAGTGGGATCTGGATGTGGTGGTGTCTGGATCTCAGAAGGCCTGGATGATTCCGCCTGGTATGGCTATGGTTAGCGTCAGCGAGCGTGCGTGGCAAGCTGTTCAGACTGCAAAGCTCCCCAGGTATTACTGGGATTTCAGGGCAGCAAAATCCTCGCTCGAGAAGGGCCAGACACCTTACACCCCTGCCGTAAGTCTTTTCTATGCCTTGGAGGTTGCTCTAGATTTGATGATGCAAGAAGGACGTGAGGCTATATGGAAGAGGCATGCTGAAGCGGGAGCTTATACTAGGAATCGTATAAAAGAAATGGGGCTAGAGCTATTTGCCGATGAGCGCTATGCCTCTAATACAGTTACGGCTATCAAAGTACCTGAAGGTGTAGATGGTAAGATCTTCAAGAATAACTTGCGAGATAAACACGGGGTTATAGTGGGTGGAGGCCAAGCTGAACTCTCTGGGAGGATTATCAGGTTGGGACACCTAGGGTACTTTACCAAGGAGGATATCTCCGCAGCCTGTGATGCCATCCAGATGGAGCTCGAGAGCCTGAAGGTAGCCGCTCAGTAAATTTACTTTAGTAGCTCATATGTCTTGCCTTTCGAGCTTTCATTGATAGGTATCTCCTAATTTACTATAATGTCAACAGACGGCTCACGAGTGCGACCCAATGGCGCACATCGGAGCCGTTAGTTCTACTTATGGCAAAAGGGAGATAAATGACACACGAATCCATGGGCACCACAGGTCAACATTATAATGATCCTTTTCCTGGAGAGAACGAGGAGTTAGACAGAGAAGTCAGCGGTTCGGGTAACCTATCCGCTGGTTCGCCGGACAAAGATAACAGCCCGAGCTCCCAAAGAGGGCAACAAACCTCCCAGCCAGAAGAAGATATTACTATGGAAGATATTCTGGCTAGCGGGGAGGCAGACTATCGGGCTCTGCACCGAAACGAGATCGTAGATGGCGTGGTAATGGGGTTCGATAACGGCGACCTGATAGTGGATGTGGGAGGGAAGAGCGAAGGTATAGTTCCCGCCTCCGAGTTAACTACGCTAAGCGATGAAGAGAAGGAGTCTCTTGAGCCGGGTCAGCCTATTGTGGTCTCCGTGCTCAATGCTAGTGAAGACAATGAGGGACGTATAGTCCTCTCAGTGGATAGAGCTAGAGCTGAGCGTTTGTGGCGCGAGCTTCAGCAAAAGCTTGAAACTGGTGAGATCGTCGATTGCAAGGTTGTAGGGTATAACAAGGGAGGACTACTTGTAGATCTAGGCGGACTAAGAGGCTTCATTCCTTCCTCTCAAATCAGCTTTCTTGTCAGTTCAAATGATGTTGGCAGGCAGTCTGAGCTTGCTAGCTTGGTTGGTAGAACACTGCAGGCCAAGGTAATAGAGGTCAACAGAAAGCGTAATCGCTTGATACTCTCTGAGAGGATAGCCACCCAGGAAAGAAAGGAGACGAGCAAAGAGCGTCTAATTGAAGAGCTACATGAAGGGCAGATAGTAAAGGGTAAGGTAACTAGCCTTGCAGATTTCGGAGCCTTTGTAGATATAGGAGGTGCTGACGGGCTCATACATCTGTCGGAGATATCTTGGGGGCGGATCAACCATCCCAGCGAAGTGCTAAAGCCTGGTGATGAAGTTGATGTCATGGTGCTCAATATAGATCGCGAGCACAAAAAGATAGCCCTGAGCATGAAGCGGACACAACCAGAGCCCTGGGCCACCGCAATGGAAAGATACGATGTAGGCCAGATTGTGGAAGGGGAGGTGACACAGATAGCCCCCTTTGGAGTTTTTGTAAGGCTAGAAGATGGTATAGAGGGCCTGGTTCATATGTCCGAGCTGGGAGATACTAAAGTACAAGTTGGTGACAAGTTGAGACTTCGTGTTATCAAAATGGACACGCAGAGACGCCGTATAGGTCTGAGTGTTCGACAGTTGGATGAGCCTGACTATGCTGCCGGCGAAGGGGAAGAGGAGTCTACGGAGGAGGGAGAAAGGGAAGAATAAAAGTCTCTTTTCGGTTGAAATTACATAGAGGGGTTGTGCTAGGTGTATGATGGTGGTAAAACTAGTTGCACCTAGTCCATACCGTTGCTAAACTTTTGGTAGGGGTTTTGTCCCCTTCGTTCG
>JBHORE010000001.1:0-2844 GCA_042408415.1 Thermobaculum sp. | reverse complement strand
GCGCCGAGGTTGACTCACCGCGACACCCCTAACATATCGAGATCTCTCTTCGAGACTTGCCCGCTCCTGTAGCATAGGTCGCACATCCTATTTCCCTAATGCAGGCTACCAAGCGTAGGCCATGGGCGCCTCGCCACCGGGACCTGGCCAGATCTCGTCCAGCCGCTGCAGCACCTCATCCGAGAGCGAGACGTCCAGAGCGCGCAGGGTGCCATCGAGCTGTTCGACCGTGCGCGGACCTATGATGGGGGCAGTAACTGCTGGGTTGTGAAGCAGCCAAGCCAAAGCAACGGTGGCGGGCTCCTCTCCGATCTCTCGGCACAGCGCCTCGTAAGCCTCAAGCTGCGATCTGTGACGCTCTACCTGCTGTTGCAGCCGCTCGCTGGCGCGCCGCCCCTCTGTGACCTGCTGGAGAGCCCCTCCAAGCAGCCCGCCACCAAGAGGGCTGTAGGGGATCAACCCCAGACCGTAGTGGCGGCAGGCGGGGATGACCTCGAGCTCGATCATGCGGTTGCTGAGGTTGTAGACGCTCTGCTCCGAGACCAGCCCCATGAAATGGCGCTCCTTGGCGGCGGCTTGGGCGGTAGCTATGTCCCAGCCGGCGAAGTTGCTGCTGCCGACGTAGATCACCTTCCCCTGCTGCACCAGGGTCTCCATCGCCTGCCAGATCTCCTCCCAGGGCGTGCTGCGCTCTATGTGGTGCATCTGGTACAGGTCGATGCGATCGGTCTGCAGCCGACGCAGGCTATCCTCGCAGGCGCGTATTATATGGTAGGCCGATAGGCCCCTTTGGTTGGGCCACTCACCCATGGTCGCGTACACCTTGGTGGCGAGCACCACCTTATCTCTGCGGCCCCCACCCTGGGCGAACCAGCGTCCGATGATCTCCTCCGTGACGCCAGCCCCGAGATGGAAACCGTAGACGTTGGCGGTGTCGAAGAAGTTGATCCCGTGCTCCAGAGCCCGGTCCATGATCACAAAGCTATCCGCCTCGCTGGTCTGCGGCCCGAAGTTCATGGTACCCAAGCACAGGCGACTAACCTGCAAACCGGTGCGCCCCAAGTGTGTGTACTGCATATCTCTCCTCCAGCTATTGGTCTCATACAGAGTCAGCTACGTATATGGCTGCCTCGCATCCTGCATCGATTATGCGCCAGGCAGCACACAGAGTGTTATAATGATCCTCGACGATTCTTGTACGATCCTGCAGAGACAGAGCAAGATATGACAACCTACGCCGATACAACCACCGAGATCAGACCATACAGCCCGGGGAAAGACAGGCTGAGATCGCTGAGGGAGGAGCTGGCAGCAAGGATAGCCAGCGCCCTGCCTCACGACGGTGGGATAGAGCCGTTGGACGGCGTGGTCCTGCGGCGCGAGTCCGCCCCCACTCCCCCCAGCTACGGGACTTCGCACGCTTCCGTGTGCATCGTTGCCCAGGGCAGCAAGGAGCTAATACTTGGCAAACAGGCTTTCCACTACGATCCCGCCCACTACCTAATAACTACGGCCTCCCTGCCCATCATCAGCAGGGTCGTGGAGGCTTCCCCCGAGATCCCCTACCTAGCCATAGTCCTCAGATTGGACCCCGTCATGGTGGGTTCGGTGCTGATGGATGCTGGCTACCTGCCGACCAGGAAGAGCAAGAGCGTGAGGGCCGTCAACGTGAGCAAGCTAGACGAGAATCTACTGGACGCAGCGGTCAGGATGATCAGGCTGCTGGATCGTCCCGAGGACGTCGATTTCCTCCTGCCGCTGATCAAGCGCGAGATCATCTACAGGCTGCTGCAGGGGGAACAAGGCGATCGCCTTCTACAGATATCGGTCATGCGCGGCCACACCCACGAGATCTCCAGAGCCATCGACAAGATCCGCAGCAACTTCCATCGCCCCCTCAAGATAGAGGAGCTGGCGAGGGAGCTGGGGATGAGCGTCTCCGGCTTCCACCACCAGTTCAAAGCCGTCACCGGCATGAGCCCCCTGCAGTTCCAAAAGCAGCTCAGGCTACAGGAGGCAAGACGCCTCATGCTCGTCGAGGGGCTGGACGCCACCAGCGCAGGCTACAGGGTAGGCTACAATGACCCCTCACACTTCAACCGCGACTATCGGAAGCTCTTCGGCGCTCCACCCATGCGCGACATAGAGCGCTTCCGGGAGGTCAGCACCTACGCCTCAGCCGTCTAGCGCACTTCCCATCACGACATAGAAGCCGGGATTACCTGTGCAGCAGGACGTGCAGCGCCGCTCTGTACCAGGCAAGGCCCGACTCCTCCCCAGCCTGCGCCCTATCCGCATCCTCCACTCCCATACCAAGGACGTAGTGCGGGAAGTCCCAGTCGTACACGGGCACGCCGTCGGGATTCATAGGCATGTACTCCCTGGGCTCAATGCGCGGTCCAGAGGGCACCGAGGGACTGCTCGGTTCCACCCGTCTGGAAACCGATCTACGCCTCCTACTACCCGCCGCACGCGACAGCTGCGTGGTGAGCCTAGCATCCTTCCAAAACTGTTTGAGAAGGGTCAGGGGCGGGGGTTCGGCCGCACCCAGCCGATAGCGGGCATAGATGAGCCAGAGCAGAACAGGGCGCCTAAGAATCACCCCCATAGGGCGTTGTCTAGTTGGCATAGCAGACCTCCTCGCTCGACGGCCCTCAACAAAGGCTAGTGTATATTAACGACCTTTTAGAGATTTATGTCAATCGTTCGAAGGGCGAACGGAGAGATAGGCCGCCGTTCTGCCGGCCGTGCAAGTCGTTGCACAGCTGCAGAGGAGTTAGAGGGAACAGGCAGAAGCATCAGTAAACTGAGCCCCGTCGAGGCTCAGAAGAGCTCCTCGGCCAG
>JBHORE010000240.1:0-6204 GCA_042408415.1 Thermobaculum sp. | reverse complement strand
AAACCCCTATCCCTTCACCGAACCCGCCACTGCTCCATAGATCATGTAGCGCTGCACTAGGGGGAACAGCACCAGGGTAGGCAACATCGCCAAGGTAGCCGACGCCATTAGGCTTCCCCAATCAGAAGTATACTGCTGTTGGAACAGCTGGATGCCGACCGGGATCGTCATCTTTGAGGTATCCCGGAGGAATATACTGGCTATAAGGTACTCGTTGTACGAGAACAGGAAGGTGAAGATAGCCACCGCGGCCGTCCCCGGCCCGGAGAGCGGCAGCACCACCCTCGTGAACACTCCCAGCCTGGAGCACCCATCCACCTGCGCAGCCTCCTCGAGCTCCCTAGGAATGGAATCAAAGAAAGCTCTGAACATCCAGGTAGCAAACGGCAGGTTGGCTGTAGTATACAACAACACCACCGACCAATAGGTGTCCACCAGCCCCAAGTTGCGAAACAAAATGAACAGGGGAATCAGCGCCATGATGAGGGGGAACATCTGGGCCATCAACAACAACCGAGAATACCCTCGGAGGATGGGAGAGCGAAACCTGGACAGGGCGTAGCCGGCCATAGAGGCCAAAATGATGCTCAGCACCGTCTGCACGCCGGCCACGATCAAGCTATTGCGGAAGAACGTCCAGTAGCTGGTCCGAGAGTTGAGGTTTATGTAGTTCTGTAATGTTACGTGCTCTGGGATTATGCTGCTTGAGGACAGGATCTCCTCCGTTGTTCGCAGCGAGTTCAACACCATGGTGATGATCGGGTAGTTCACGATGAAAGTTATCACCACCAACAAGGCCACGGTGAGCCATTTGCCACGATTCCTACGCATCATCAATCCTCCCTCTCCTGATACCTCAGTATCAGGATCGATAGTATCGCCAAGATCACTAGCATCGTGAACGCTATCGCCGTGCCTATGCCCACCATGTTGCCGGCGAAGGTGTAGCGGTAGGCCAGGACTATAAGGTTCTCGGTAGCGTTGGAAGGACCTCCCTGGGTAAGCAACCAAGGAGTGTCGAAGTCGTTCACGCTCCAGATGGACATCAGGATCCACATCACCACCGATATGGTCTTGATGTGGGGCAGGGTAACGTACCTAAAGGCCGCCCACCTGCCCGCACCATCTATAGCAGCGGCCTCGTACAGGGACTGATCGATAGTCTGAAGCGCAGCTATCAGCGACACCATCATGAACGGAAAGCTCCGCCAGATCTTGATAACGATCACCGAGAGCATCGCTAGGTGCTCTGAACTCAGGAAGTAGTAGGGCCCCAGACCAAACCACGACAGAAAAACGTTCACGGAGCCGTGCTGGTCCTGTATGAGCCATCGCCAACTGGTGATGGAGACTATCGATGGGATGATCCAAGGTATGAGCAAGGCTACCCTGAAGAAACCCTTGCC
Source organism: Thermobaculum sp. (assembly GCA_042408415.1). GTDB lineage: Bacteria > Chloroflexota > Chloroflexia > Thermobaculales > Thermobaculaceae > Thermobaculum. The sequence goes on along the minus strand of JBHORE010000240.1, from coordinate 4,798 downwards.
AGGGACCTCGCGTGCAAGCACCAGCGCCAGTCCAAGCCCCACAAGGTAACTGCCGAAGACCGCAAAGAAGGCAAATATAGCGCTGAAGTACAGAGCGTGTACGAAGTCGGGCATGCTCCATAGCTTCACATAGTTGCTAAGGCCCACGAACTGGCCTGTGTCCAGCAAAGAACCGTTCTTCAGGCTATAGTAGAAGCCGGTGACGAACGGATAGAGCTCTATCAGGCAGATCAGAGCCAACGAAGGTAGCAGCAGCAAGTACGGTAGGGGCTCTAGCCTACCACGCCTGCCAACAAGCGAGAGGTTTGACACCTCCTGTTTAGGGATCGAAGTGCTCATAAGCTTACCCCCTGACCTCCTACTAATATGGGGGAGCTAGGCTCCCCCTTAGCCCCTAGGATTCTCCCATTATCACCTTGAGCTGCGGCTCGGCCTTCTGCATGGATTCCACCGGATCCTTGCCCTGCAGGATATCCTGTATCAGTGTCTGCATGACTCCCTGCCCCTCCACGGCGTTAAGCTGAGGGAATATGGAAGGAGCATGGGTGGCGACGGTTTTGCCAACCGGCACCCACTTATCATTGATGAAGCTAAGCTTGGGATCGTTCTTGAAGTAGGGGTCGGAGGCAAACGACTTACGGGCCGGCAGCTGTCCGTTATGGCCCTTAGTCCACAGCGGCTTTTGATTCTTGGACCACCACTTGAGGAACTCCATGGTGGCCTCTGGATCCTTGGTCTGCTTGTACAGCATGATGTTGTTGATCCAGTAAACCGTACCCAGGTCACCGTGAGGGCCCTTGATGGGAGGTAGGATGGCCATTTTCTTAGCAGTGTCAGCTGGAAATCCCTGGTCAAAGCCCGGTCCATCGATCTTGAGCGCAGCCTCTCCCCTCCCGAACGCCTTGCTGGCATCGTCTCCGGAGTACCCTGCACTCGCGGGCGACACTGAGCCATCCTTGACAAGAGATGATAGATACTTGATCGCCTCCACATTACGGGAGTTCATCCAGTCCAGCTTCCTGTCCTTCGTGAATATCCCACCCCCATTGTTCAGGATGAAGAAGTACAGGTAATGCGTGCCACCTGTATCGTTGGAGGCCACCATACCGTACTTGCCGTTACCAGTAAGCTGCTTGAGAGCAGCGCGGAGCTCATCCCAGCTAGTGGGTTCCTTCACCCCAGCTTTCTCAAACATATCTGTACGGTACCAGGGTATACGGATATCAATGGCCCAAGGCAACGCAACGTAGTGACTATTGTATTTGAGGATATCCACGGAGCCGGAGACAAAGTCCTCGAGCTCACCGCTCTTGCGCCACTCCTCCACGACCTCGTCCACCGGGAGGATCGCACCCGAGTCGTAGAACTGTACTGCCTGGTAACCCGCGCCAGTGCTGATGTCCGGGGCTGTGCCAGCACCGATGGCGGTGGTGAAGGTCTGATACCAGTTGTTCCAAGGGATCGAGCGGTAATTCACCTGGATGCTCTTGTGTTCATCGTTGAACTGTTTGACTAGATCCTTTGCCGTCTGGATGTACTCGGGCGGCCCCCAGACCATGTCCCAGAAGTCGAGCCTGACAGGGTTGGATCCACGCGAGGTGGACCCTCCACTCACCTGCGTGGCGCTGGGAGTGGACGCACCCGGCGATCCACAGGCCGCCAACCCACCACCAAAGGCGATCGCCACCCCTACTGCCGAGGACATCTTGAGAAACTTCCTACGCGAGACACCACCATTGTACGCCGACATCTACCTTTCCTCCTGTTCTGTAAACGTTTTCATGAAAAGGTTTACAGAGATAATAGCTGCTCCACCTGCCCTTGTCAATACCTTTTCGCCGCGATCTTGACGCTGGCTTACGGGCACGGATAAACTTGAAAGCCATGGTATCGGAGCAAGCGCGACAACACCCATTGCAGCTGACGCTGACGGATATGGGCGTCGAAGGGTCCGCGGTGGGCCATCAAGACTCCCGTACGTGGTTCGTGGACTTCGGCATACCCGGCGAGGAGGTGCTTGTCCAACCGGAGCAGGAGAAGCGCAGGTACTCCACCGGCAGGGTGCAGGAGGTGCTCACGGCCTCCCCCCACAGGGTGGACCCTCCCTGCCCCTACTTCGGCACCTGCGGTGGGTGCCAGTGGCAGCACATGACTTACGAGCACCAGCTGGAACTCAAGAAGAAGCTGGTCGTCGACCAGCTTGTCAAGCGCGGCGGGTTCGACTCCCCCCCTGTGACGGACACATTGCCCTCACCCCAGCCCTACGGCTACAGGAACCACGCGCGCTTCTCGATCGACGAGGAGGGCAGGCTGGGCTACGTGTCTAGGCCCGGCAGCGGGCGACGATTCATGCAGATAGAGCGTTGCCTCATCCTGCACCCATGGATCAACGAGGCGCTCCGCACCTTTCAGGGCAAGGCGGCGGGGCACCATCAGGTGCAGGTGCGCTACGGGGTCCACACGGGGGAGTACCTGGTGTTCCCCGACCTCAACGCCGTGGAGCCCTCCATACCCTCCGGCCAGCGATTCTACCACGAGGAGCTGCTGGGGCACAGGTTCAGGATCTCCGACTCCTCCTTCTTCCAGACCAATACGCTGCAGGCAGAGAGGATGGCCCAGCTGGTGATCGAGAGGTGCCAGCTGAGGGGAGAGGAGATCGTGGTGGATGCCTATGCCGGTGTGGGCACGTTCGCCGTGCTGCTTGCACCACGGGCGCGTCGGGTGATCGCCATCGAGGAGTCGGCGGCGGCCGCGGCGGACGCCATGGTCAACATCCAGGGTATCTCCAACATCGAGTACATCCGTGGCAAGACCGAGGAGGTGCTCGAGACGATGACGGAGCATCCCCAGGTGCTTATCCTGGACCCGCCGAGAGTGGGATGCCACCCCAGGGCTCTGAGGGCTGTGATGTCGCTGAGCCCCGACAGGATAATATATGTCTCCTGCAATCCTGGCAGCCTGGCGCGCGACCTGCGTGTGCTGTGTGATGGAGGCTACCAGCTGGTGGAGGTCACCCCGGTGGATATGTTCCCTCAGACCCATCACATTGAATGCGTGGCGACCTTGGTCCATAGCTAGCTTGCGCTGGTCTATAATAGAAATAAATTTGTCCATGGGTGGTGAACATGAGGCTGTTGGGGGCTTCGCCCCGTTCCTGGCAAGAGATAGAGGGCATAGCCACGCAGATCCTACGCGAGTGCTGCCCGGAGAGGCTCGTCGTCCCGGGCAGGGTGAACGTGCTCAAGATAGCGCAGGAGTACCTGCCCCGAGCCCACGGCGTGCTCTTCGCCGTGGGAGATACCCCTCCGGGGATCGAGGCCTACGTCCTGTTTGACACCCCTTTAGCTCCCCCTAGGCTGGTACTTTCCCCCAAGACGTATACCAGTCTGCTGGAGGAGGGTTCTAGGGCGCGATTCACCACCGCCCACGAGATAGGTCACGCCGTGATGCACCTGGCGGACTACCGGCGGCTTGGCAACGTGCTCACCAGGAGGATGCGGCTGGAGCCCTATAGGTCGGCCGAGAGGCAGGCAGACGTCTTCGCCTCCAGGCTGCTCATGCCCACCCAGGCGTTCCTACTGGCCCTGCAGGCACACGGGCCCGATCCCAAGAGGCTAGCCCTCGTCTTCGGGACCTCGCTGTCGGCCACACGGATACGCCTAAGAGAGTTGGGATAGCCGTGCACGCACCAGGCCGCTACCAAGCCAGCTGCGCAAGGGCACTGCCCTGCAGCGAGCTCTCTGCTAGCGGGGGATCAAGCTCGCCAAGCATCTCCGCAAGCTCTTGATAACTCCAGACATGGCTGCGGGGGGAGAACTCCACCCACTGCCAACAGGCAGCCAACTTCTCCAGATCCACATGCTGGGCCACCAGCTCGGCTGGCACCTCCACCTGTCCTTCCTCCGGGGACCAGTCGTCCGGATGGGATCGCAAGACGATCACAGGACCAAACCTATCTCTGCTCATCTCCACGGAGTACCTCATGGGCCGCCTCCAGCCTTTACCTAGGGACAACTAGAGTATATCACCATCCACACAGCGCTACCATACCTCCTGCAAGCTGCTATAACCAAAAAGCATGCAGTTTGCACAAAGTATAAGCCGAAGCGCTCCTCAAGCAATTGCAACAGCCGCAAGATAGTGATAGTCTATATTGTCTATCTTTTTAGTATAGTATATGCAATCATTCATTCGGTTGACACAAGGAGGGTATTCATGGCTGTAGCAAGGTCACGTGGGATCTCGGAGGATGAATGGTCGGTGATACTTGGGTTGTTCCTGGTCGTAGCTGTGTGGTTGGCGTACGTGTTGGGCAGGAGGTTGGACTTCCTGCAGCATGCCATCCCACAGCCCTGGCCACAGACTTCGCTGGCGAGCTACTTCGCAGCTCACTGGTGGGAGTTTGCCCTGCTGTGGCTGGTGTTGCTCTTGCTGACGAGCATCGCTGTGCGGGCCCTGGGCATCCAGCTCCCCGAGTACGTCGCAGGCTTCACGCTGCTGTACGCTTTATCTTTGCTGGTGCTGATCATGGGCAGCCAGCAGACGCTAAAGAAGTACGGGCTGGAATACCCTTTCTGGGCGCTCGTAGTCGGGCTGGTGATAGGCAACTTGTTTACCTTACCCAGCTGGTTCAGGACAGCATCCAGTCGCACGGAGCTGTTCATCAAACTTCCATAGTCCTGCTCGGCGCCAACCTACCATTCTCCATCATCACCAGGGCTGGCCCCAGGGGATTCCTAGAGGCCCTGCTGATAGTCGCCGCTGGCTTCTTGATCACCTTCCTGGTGGGATCGCGCTT
>JBHORE010000235.1:0-3318 GCA_042408415.1 Thermobaculum sp. | reverse complement strand
CCGCCGTACCTTTACGTCGAGCAGCCCAAGTAAGGGCTGCTCCATACCCACATCTTTTGAGAGGAAAATCATACCCGCACATGTACCCCACACAGGCTTCCCCTGAGCGGCAAAATCTTTCAATGGCTCCATCAGGCCATAGTTAACAGCCAGCTTCCCGATAGTAGTGCTTTCTCCCCCAGGGATGATAATCCCATCTAGTTCGTAGAGGTGTTCGGGCTTCCTAACCTCAACAGGAATAATACCTATCCTGCGAAGCATCTGCTCATGCTCTCTAAAGTCCCCCTGCAGGGCCAGAACACCTATCTTCAAGTCCCTATGATCTCCAACGTTTGTGATGCCTTTCACCTCTGAACCTCTACGATGAGCTGTTACCAGCCTCTAGGAGCCATCAGCTCTTCCTGAGATAAAGTCCTAATATCGATGCCATGCATAGCTTCACCAAGCCCCTTACTGACTCTAACCAACACATCCGGATCATTATAGTGGGTGGTAGCTTCCACTATAGCCTTAGCTCTCTTGTAAGGGTCACTTGATTTGAATATACCGCTACCCACGAAAATACCATCCACCCCGAGTTGCATCATGAGCGCAGCGTCCGCTGGTGTAGCAATACCACCGGCGGCAAAGTTAACTACTGGGAGCTTACCGGTACGTGCCACCTCAGCAACTAGCTCATATGGCGCCTGAATCTGCTTAGCATAAGCCATCCATTCATCTTCAGGCATAGTGGATAGTCGACGAACCTCGCTGTATATAAGGCGAGCGTGCCTAACTGCCTCTACTATGTTGCCAGTACCTGCTTCTCCCTTGAGTCTCAGCATACTAGCACCTTCGCCCACACGTCTTAGAGCCTCGCCAAGGTCTCTAGCCCCACAGACAAAAGGCACCTTGAACTTCTTCTTGTCTATATGGTGCATCTCGTCAGCGGGCGTCAATACCTCACTTTCATCTATATAGTCAACTCCGAGAGCCTCCAGGATCTGAGCTTCCACAAAATGTCCGATCCTCACTTTGGCCATCACTGGGATGGTGACCGCGTTCATGATCTCCTCTATGAGAGCAGGGTCGCTCATTCGAGCCACACCACCTTGCGCTCTTATATCCGCTGGGACCCTTTCTAGGGCCATGACTGCGACAGCACCAGCAGCTTCTGCAATACGTGCCTGCTCAGCATTCACGACGTCCATTATGACGCCACCCTTAAGCATCTCTGCCAAACCACGCTTGGTTAATTCCGTAGACTTTTCCACTTCAATAGCCTCCTGAATATATGGAGTATCATGGGTTACTCCAATAGATCATTTTAGCGCATACAAATACAGGTGTCGCGGAAAAGTTTTTATAAGAAACTCTTATGCTAAAGATAAAAGTAATTACGCAAACTATAACTACTTTAGTAGCTACATATAAGCTGTATTTAGTAAAGTGGTTACGGTATATGGTCAATGGGAGGTTAACCTTGAGCCTAGTTGATAAAATCGTTGAAGAGCCGACAAAAGAAGAATTGGACGGAATAAATGCCGAGCTAGAAGATACGACACCACAAGAGATCATCAAGTGGGCCGTAGATAGATTTGGCGACGGTTTGATTTTAGCATGCTCCTTTGGGGGCATCTCTGGTATGGCCATTCTAGACATGGCCGTGAAGATCAAGCCTGATATAGATATCTTTTATATAGATACTGATTTCCTGTTTCCAGAGACTCATCAGACAAAAGAGGAGGCGATCAAGCGCTACGGTATAAAGCCTATAGCTTTCAAGTCTGCACTTACTCCGGAAGCACAGGCAGAGAAGTATGGGGATGAGCTCTGGAAGAGAAACCCAGATCTCTGCTGCCATCTTAGAAAGGTGGAACCAACTCGAGAGGCGCTCAAGGGCAGGTCAGCCTGGATAACAGGACTTAGAAGGGACCAGTCATCAACACGACGAAACGTACGACCTGTGGAATGGGATTCTAAGTTTGGACTCTACAAAATAAACCCATTGGCCTATTGGACAGAAAAAGATGTATGGAGGTACATCTTCAAGCATAATGTTCCCTATAACCCGCTACATGATCGGGGATACCCTAGTATAGGATGCACCCATTGCACCTCGCCTGTCTATGGATCAGATGATAGCCGTGCTGGCAGATGGGCAGGTACTGGTAAGGTGGAGTGCGGACTGCATATCAAGCCACCTCAAACGGAATCTTCCAGACAATAAGAGCAAAAAAATCAGGTGAGATAGTCTCACCTGGTGAGTATTAGCACTGAGAAAACTTTTCAACAAACTTCGCATAATCTATAAACTTACAAAACAAAAGGAGGAAGCGCATTTTGGATCAAAAAGGCTTTACGGTTTGGTTTACTGGACTTTCAGGTGCTGGCAAGACCACCCTTGCTGATCGTCTTGAGCCGATCCTTAGGGAAAGGGGACTCAAAGTCGAGAAGCTAGATGGTGATGTGGTGAGAACCCACTTATCAAAGGGCCTGGGCTTTTCTAAAGAAGATAGAGATACTAATATACGCCGCATAGCCTTTGTGGCACAACTGTTGACCAGAAATGGCGTAGCAGTTATAACCAGCGCCATATCTCCTTACAGAGAGACAAGACAAGAAGCTAGAGAGATGATAGGTAATTTTGTGGAAGTGTATGTCAAGTGCTCCATAGAAGAACTTGCAAGAAGAGATGTAAAAGGTCTATATGCTAAGGCTCTGAGAGGAGAGATCTCCAACTTTACTGGCATATCCGATCCTTACGAGGAACCTCTAAACCCTGAAATAGTTGTAGATTCGGAGAAAGAAACCGTTGAGGAAAGCCTCAATAAGATAGTGACGCGTCTCGAAGAGCTAGGATACCTTCCCAAGGTAGATGTTGCCGTAGGCGCAAAGTAGCTTTCAAGAGCGAGATTTTACTCCAGGAGTTGTTCGAATGCAGCAAGAGCTGATAGATCCCCATGGTGGAAAGTTGATCAACAGAATGGCACCGCAAGAGCTGCTGGAAGACTTGCGGGCTGAAGCTGCAAACCTGCCTAAAATCCCTATAAATGCCAGGGAGCAGTCCGACCTTGATCTAATAGCAGTAGGTGCATTTAGCCCGCTTGAAGGCTTTATGAGCTCGGATGATTACAGGAGCGTGGTAGATAACATGCGGCTCTCCAATGGCTTACCCTGGAGCCTACCTATCACGCTTTCGACCACTGAAGATGTAGCAAGATCGCTAAGTATAGGTTCAAAGGCCGCTCTAACTAGAGATGAGAAAATCGTAGCGACAATAGAAGTCCAAGACATATTTAGCTACGACAAGGTCTCTGACGCAGAAAAAGTGTTTCG
>JBHORE010000230.1:0-9473 GCA_042408415.1 Thermobaculum sp. | reverse complement strand
GCGCCTGGCGGCCATCCTGTGCAGCTCCACTAGGGGCGTGAACCTCTCCGGCATGCCTCCAATGATCCCCAGAGCCATCGGCAGCCCCAGCATACCCGCTCTCACAGCCGACTGGGGCGTGCCCCCTACCGCGACCCACACAGGGATGGGATCCTGTACCGGCCGTGGATACACACCAAGGTCCTCCATGGGTGGCCTGAACCTCCCGCGCCAAGTGACCCTCTCGGAGGTCCGCAGGCACAGCAGCAGGTCCAGCTTCTCCTCAAACAGGGCATCGTAGTCCCGCAGGTCGTACCCAAACAGGGGAAAGGATTCCACGAACGAACCCCTACCTACCATGATCTCCGCCCTGCCTCCGGACACCAGGTCAAGCGTTGCGAACTGCTCGAACACCCTCACAGGATCGTCCGAGCTCAACACGTTCACGGCACTCGTGAGCCGGATGCGCCGGGTGCGCGCTGCTATGGCAGCAAGCACGACTGCGGGCGCGGAGACTATGTAGTCGGGGCGGTGATGCTCTCCCACCCCAAAGACGTCCAAGCCCACCTGGTCCGCTAGCTCAACCTCCTCTAGCAAGCGCCGCATACGCTCCTGAGGAGATATAAGCTGGCCCGTCTCGGGGTCAATGGTCCGCTCGCCAAACGTATATATCCCTATCTCCATACCGACATTTACTTCTAATATACTAGCTACTAATTTATAGTTACCACTTTATAATACCTCAAAAGGCACGCTTGTAGTATCATGTAGCTGTAACAGCTACATGGAGCAAGAAGATGGCCAGAGATGAGCTACCCGAGCTATGGGAGCTCGCCGATACCCTAGAGTTCGCTGTCAGGGCCATCCGCCAGGGGGCGCTGCACTCCGGGGAGATGAGCACGGACGACGGGGGCATCGCACGCTTCGACCCCTTGGGAGCCATAGAAGAGGTGATCTTTTACCTGCGCGAGCTTGAGATGCGAGCTCGCCAGCAGGGCTGATCACCTGGTGCGCGTGACCTTGGTCAGGCCCCTTGGGGAGTCCGGGTCCAGTCCCTTCACCTGTGCTAGATGCAGCGACAGCAGCTGTCCCGGCAGGATAGAGACTATCGGGCTCAGCCACTCGGGCACGCCTTCAGGCAGCGGGCAGTACACGTTGGCTAACCCCTTGGCGTCCTTCGAGTCCGAGATCACCAGCAGCTCGGCGCCGTATGAGTGCAGGTCCCGCGCCAGCTCCAGCACATCGCCAAACGCCCGACCCGAGGGCATGATCAATATCACCGGTAGGCCCTGATGGACGGTCGCTATCGGGCCGTGACGGAAATCGGCCGAGGAGTACGCCGTGGCCATTACGTAGGTCAGCTCCTTGAGCTTGAGGGCGAGCTCGAACGCCGTGGCGTAGTTGAATCCCCGGCCGATCACCACGCACTGCTCCATGAACCTGTAGCGCTCGGCCCGGCGCGACACCTCATCGGAGATCTCCAGCGCTCGCGCCACAGCAGCCGGTATCTGCTTGACCTCCTCCAGGTGCGTCCGGCTACCGCTCCAAAGCGCGCCCAGCAGCGCCATCACCAGCAGTTGGGCCGTGTAGGTCTTGGTCGCCGCCACACTCCTCTCGGGTCCGGCATGGATGGGGATCACCCAGTCGGCGGTGTTCGCCAGCGGCGAGTCGGGAGCGTTGGTGATCGCCAGCGTGGGCCTTCCCTGCCTCCTGCCCTCCTCGAGTACGGCTACGATGTCCGGCGACTGGCCGGATTGCGACACTCCTACTACCAGCGCGCCCTCTAGCCTGGGAGGCGTCTGGTACAGAGTGTACAACGAGGGGGTGGCCAGGGCCACCGGAAAGCCCGCAAGAGAGCTCCACACGTACTGTGCGTAGGTCGCAGCGTGGTCTGAAGACCCCCTGGCAGCTATCAACACGTAGCTGAACTCGGGTATCTCGCCCGTGATCCCCTCAACCCTCTCCAGCTCCCACTCCAGCAGCGAGGAGAGCACCTCCGGCTGGCTGTAGATCTCTTCCTCGAGGAAGGTGTTGGTGGGCATGACTCTTGCACCTCCACAACAAAGATAGTCTATACTACACGCAAATTCGAGTGGAGAGGAAGCCCATGCCCAACATAGATGTCAGGCGCATCCGGCTAGGTCCATTGGATAACAACGTGTACGTGGTCTTGGATCCACAGACCTCCACTGGGGTGATAGTGGACGCATCCGATGATGCTCCCACCATCGCCCGGGAGGTCAAAGGAGTGCGAATCGTCGCCATATTGATCACCCATGGGGACCAGGACCACGTCGACGCTCTCGAGGAGCTCAAAAGTCTGTTGGGAGTACCGGTAGGAGTACATCCCTTGGATGCTTCCAGACTGCCAATCGAGCCGGATATCGAGCTTGAAGACGGCATGGATATAACGGTAGGCACCCTCTCGCTCAGAGTAATCCACACCCCGGGACACACCCCAGGCAGCGTTTGCTTCTACGCCCCGGGATACCTACTCTCTGGTGACACCCTCTTCCCCGGAGGTCCGGGCAATACCTACGGTGACAGGCGCAGGTTCGACCAGATCATCGCGTCCATCAAGGACAAGCTGTTCGTACTGCCCGACGATACGCAGGTGTTGCCTGGCCATGGGGACTCCACCACCATAGGCAACGAGCGCCCCTACCTGGAGGAATGGATAGCTCGAGGCTGGTAACCATCCGACACCAGAGCCAAGCTGCTAACATGTTAGAGAAGCCCAATGTTCGGAAGGAGATCTCTATGAAGCTCAGAGTAGCGCTGTTGCAGCTGGCATCGTGCGGGGAGGATCAAGAGGGCAACATGCGCAAGGGGGAAGATTTCTGCCGACGGGCCGCGGCCATGGGGGCCGACGTGGCCCTCTTCCCCGAGATGTGGAACATCGGCTATACCTTCAATCGCCCGCAGCTGCCCAAAGACCAGGAGCAGATCAACGCCATGCACGACGTATGGAGGGCCCCGCGCTACTGGACGGCAGGTAGCCGAGATCCCGAGGAGGCGCTGGCGGAGCACATAAGGCGCTGGCAATCGATGGCAGTGTCCGACGATTCCGACTTTGTGCGGCACTTCAGGCAATTGGCCAGGGAACTAGACATGGCGATAGCGCTCACCTACCTGCAATCATGGGAGCCCTCCCCCCGCAACGTCGTGTCGATCATAGACCGACGAGGCGAGATCCTGATGACCTATGCGAAGGTGCACACCTGCGACTTCGGCCTCCCTGAGTGGTGTACCACCCCTGGGGATGGGTTCTACACGTGCAACCTCAAGACTAGGGAGGGAGAGGTCAGGCTGGGGGCCATGATCTGCTACGACCGGGAGTTTCCCGAGAGCGCGCGCATCCTAATGATAGAAGGAGCTGAGGTGATCCTCACCCCTAACGCTTGCAATCTGGAGGAGCACAGGTTGTCACAGTTCAAGGTTAGGGCCTTCGAGAACTCGGTCGCGTTGGCGATGGCCAACTACGCGGCCCCGCAGATGAACGGGCACTCGTGCGCCTACCATCCAGTGGCCTTCGACGCACGTGGAAGATCCCAGGACACGACGGTGATCCTGGCGGGCGAAGCCGAGGGGGTATACCTGGCGCAGTTCGACATGGACGAGATAAGGGAGTACAGGGAGCGCGAGGTGTGGAACAACGCCTTCCGCCGTCCCCACAAGTACGGCAAGCTGGTGGAAAAAGGGATCGAGCCCCCGTTCGTGAGAGTCAACGCCCGCGGCGAGAGATACGATCCCAGCAAGAGGTAGGGCGGGAGCTTACTCCCGCCCCCATAGACCTAGCAGCTTCCAGCCCGCAGGCAGTGTCAGGGCCGCAAGTATCGTCTTGATGATATCACCCGGTATGAAGGGATACAGGCCCAGCGGCAGGGCCTTACCCCAGCCCACGAAGTGCGCCAGCCAGGATACTCCACAAGCGAAGATGATCACCTCGCCCACCAACATAGGCACTAGGGCGGTCCACACCCTGCGGTCCATCCCACGCTCGGCCATCCAGCCGATCACATAGGCAGCTACCACAAACCCTATCAGGTAACCACCGGTGGGTCCCAGCAGCTTCGCCCAGCCCGAAGCTCCCTGGGCGAAGAACGGCAGCCCCATACCTCCCTCTATTATGTAGAGCAGCATGCTCATGGCGCCCCTACGGCTGCCCAGCAGTGTACCTATCAGCAGCACGCCGTACGTCTGGCCAGTTATAGGCACGGGCGTGAAGGGTAGCGGGATCGAGACCTGCGCTAGCGCCGCCATGAGCAGGCTGCCGGCCACCACCACCGCCAGGTGGTAGAGGAGGCTGCTGCCCTGCAGCAGGGCGTCCACGAGGGTCCTTCTGGGCGCGATGGCTTGAGATAACATGCACACCTCCTAAGGGTTTTTATGGGCGCAAGCCCTGCCAAAAGTATGCTGCATGCACACCAGCATTTGCAACTATCCGAGACATAGCGCATCTTAGTACATACCTGTTGACAAAGCAAGATTAGATGCTATCATAGGCGCCGCGAGGGAATCACGGCGCCAACTATATCAGGGCACCACAAGCATGGAGGTAAAGGTAACATGAAGCGCTTAGGGTACATCACATGCTGTATGTTGTTGGCAGCACTTGTCATCGCGTGTGGAGCTGGCACAACCAGTGGCACCCCGACAGCTACCCAGGTGGCCTCCCCAGCAGGAGCCACTCCTGGTCAAGGCGCGACGACTGGCAAGAGCAGGAGCAGCATCCGCATAGTGGTCGTCACCCACGGCACCGCAGCGGATCCGTTCTGGTCCGTGGTGAAACGCGGGGTGGACGATGCTGCCAAAGAAATGGGCGTGAAGGTAGAGTACAGTGCTCCCGAGACGTTCGACATGGTCAAGATGAGCCAACTCATCGACGCCGCGGTAGCCTCCAAGCCCGACGGCTTAGTGGTCTCCATACCTGATGCCGATGCCCTCAAGGACTCGATCATGAAAGCCGTAAATGCGGGCATACCCGTGGTATCGATCAACTCCGGAGCTGACGTCAGCAAACAGTTTGGAGCGCTGGTGCATATAGGGCAGTCAGAGTTCGAGGCGGGTGTAGGTGCCGGTGAGCAGATGAAGAAGGCTGGAGTCACATCTGCCCTCTGCATCAACCACGAGGTAGGCAACGTCGGCTTGGACCAGCGATGCGACGGCTTCAAGCAGGGCCTGGGAGGCAACGTGAAGGTAGTGGGGGTGGAGGTATCCAACCCCACCGATGCGCAGAACAAGATCAAGACCGCGATCGCCCAGAACCCAGGTATCAACGGCATCCTGACGCTCGGTCCCCTTGGGTCCACACCAACCTTGGCCGCACTAGGCTCCGGAGGGCCCAAAGACAAGATCAAGCTGGCGACCTTCGACCTCTCGCCGGACGTGCTGCAGGCCATAGCAGATGGGAAGATGTTATTCGCGATAGACCAGCAGCAGTACCTACAGGGGTACCTGCCGATCGTGCTCCTCACCAAGTACGCTGAATATCAGGTCATGCCCACAGGTCAGATCATGACCGGCCCAGCGTTCGTGACTCAGGAGAACGCCGAGAGGGTGATAGAGCTCAGCAAGCAGGGCATAAGGTAGAGGTTATGGAGACCACCATCAAGAGAGCAGGGGGCTTAGCAGATAGAGCTAGAACGATACGCAAGATGATGTCGCGGCCCGAGCTGGGGGCCGTCGCGGGGCTCCTATTGGTGTTTCTAGTGTTCTCGTTGGTGGCGGGCGATAGGGGGTTCCTGACCCGTGAGGGCACCCTCAACTACCTAGAGGTAGCTGCACAGCTGGGTGTGGTGACCGTGCCGGTAGCCCTCCTCATGATAGCTGGGGAGTTCGACCTCTCGGTGGGGGCTGTGTTGGGAGCTACAGGCGTGCTGCTGGCCATACTTGTGACCAAGTACGGGTGGCCGCTGTGGGCCGCGCTGCTATGCGTGCTGGCCTTCGCACTGCTCGTCGGCTACCTGAACGGCTACTTAGTTGTCAGGACTGGGTTGCCTTCCTTCATCATAACCCTAGGCACGCTGTTCGTGCTACGAGGAGCTACTCTGGGATTCACGCGCCTGCTCACTGGGGTCACGGTGGTCTCGGGCGTATCTAGCGCCACCAGCGGTAACCCCGTCGTGCCGGTGTTCACAGGTACGCCCTGGGGCGTGCCGATGGTTATCTTCTGGTGGCTGGGGGTAACCACGCTAGCTACGTTCATCCTGCAGCGCACACCGTTTGGCAACTGGATCTTCGGTTCCGGTGGCGACCCAGTGGCCGCGCGCAATGTGGGAGTGCCCGTGGCGAGAGTGAAGATCGTGCTATTCATGGCTACCTCCACATCCGCAGCGTTGCTGGCTGTGATCCAGGTGCTGAGGTATGGGTCAGCCGACGTCCTGCGGGGTACCAACCTTGAGTTCCAAGCCATAGCCGCGAGCGTGATCGGCGGCACGCTCCTGACTGGCGGCTATGGATCCGCAGTGGGAGCTGCGCTGGGCGCCCTCATCTTCGGCATGGTCAGCCAAGGGATATTCTTCACCGGCATCAATACCGACTGGTTCCAAGTGTTCCTTGGTGCGATGCTGGTGGGAGCAGTGCTCTTCAACAGGTTCGTGAGGCGCTGGGCGACAAAGGAGGCACACTGATGACTACCCCACTGCTAGAAGTAGAGAGAGTATCCAAGTATTTCGGATCGGTGGTCGCCCTGGAGGAGGTATCCATGCAGGTCGCGGCTGGGGAGGTGATGTGCCTCTTAGGCGATAACGGTGCCGGCAAGTCCACCCTCATCAAGATCCTCTCAGGAGTACATCAACCCGACGCAGGCAGGCTGTTGATCGAAGGTCGCCCGGTGCGCCTGGACTCACCTCGAGCGGCGCTCAGCCACGGCATAGCCACCGTTTACCAGGACCTAGCGGTCGTGCCCCTGATGAGCATCTCCCGCAACTTCTTCCTGGGAAGAGAGCCCACCAAGGGCCTGGGACCTATCAGGTGGCTAGACCTCAAACGCGCTGATGAGATCACCCGCAGGGAGCTCGAGAAGATAGGTATAGCCATAAGGGATCCCTCCCAACCAGTGGGCACCCTCTCGGGCGGTGAGAGGCAATCTCTGGCCATAGCCCGGGCCATACACTTTGGTGCTAGGTTGCTGCTCCTAGACGAGCCCACATCGGCGCTGGGTGTACGCGAGGCAGAGATCGTGCTGCGCTACATAGTCCAGGCCAGGCAACGGGGAGTGGGGATAGTGTTCATCACCCACAACGTGCATCACGCCTACGCGGTGGGAGACCGCTTCACCATCCTCAACCGGGGCAGAAGCATGGGCACGTATACCAGAGATGAGGTAGAGCCATCTCAGCTCGAGGCCATGATGTCAGGCGGCGAGGAGATGGCCCGGGTGAGCGCTGAGCTGGAGCGTCTCAGGAGCTCACAGCAGTAGGCGGGCATTTGCCATCGTAAGTCAGCTCGTATAACCTCTAGGTAGTGGATGACGCGACGCTTGCTACCAGATGCATGACCCTGGCGCGCAAGCCCAAGCAGGGATCTTGCGTGGTCTACGTGATGAGCCGCGACCAGAGGGTAGATGATAACTTCGCGCTCCTGCTAGCACAGCGGGAGGCCCTGGAGCGCGAGCTACCCCTCGTAGTGCTGTTCGTCCTGCGGAACCGGCCTGGTGGTAGGTCGCGCGAGCACTTCCTGTTTATGCTGGACGGTCTAGAGGAGGTGTCCAGCAGGCTGCGGGAGCTAGGCATAGCTTGGGTGCTGCGGAGTGGGTCGCCTTCCAGGATCACGCTGGAGACCCTGCGAGAGCTGGATGCCGCTAGCGTCTACTTGGACTTCAGCCCGCTACTGGGAGCTCGTACACGTGCTGAGCTGCTGGGAAGGGAGTTCGAAGGGTCCACCCACGTGGTGGACGCCCACAACATTATCCCGGTCTGGGTGACCTCCGACAAGCAAGAATTGGCCGCCCACACCATGAGGGCCAAGGTACACAAGCTACTAGAGCACTACCTGGCCCATCCTCCTCGGATCGTCCATCACCCCTACACCCTCGATGTTGCTCCAAAGACCTTGAGCTTTGAGCAGGCAAGGGAGCTTGTACAACGGATACCAGCCTGCGGCATCCAGATAGAGCAATCCCCGGGCGAGAGGGCAGCAAGGCTTCACCTTGGGAAGTTCATCGATGAGAAGCTGGAGTACTACGCGCTGCTACGCAACGACGTGGGATTGGACTTCCAGAGCGGCCTGAGCCCATGGCTGCACCTTGGGCAGATTTCCAGCCTGCGAGTGGCGCTGGAGGTGATGGCCGCTGTCGGACGCCCTCCCCTGTTGTTGGAGAGGGCTAAGCTCGCTGAGCACTCTGGCCAGCACTCTGCCTACGATGGTATGAACGCGCTGCTGGAGGAGCTGATAGTCCGCAAGGAGCTCTCGGACAACTTCTGCCTGCATAACCCACACTACAAGAGCCTGCAAGGGGCACCTGTATGGGGGAGGCAGACACTGGAGGCGCATAAGATGGATTCCAGGGAGTTCATCTACTCCCTGGAGGAATGGGAGGAGGCCAGAACGCACGACGATGCCTGGAACGCCGCCCAGACGCAGCTCCGCAGGATCGGCAAGATCCATGGCTACATGCGAATGTACTGGGCAAAGAAGATGCTCGAGTGGTCCCACTCCCCAGAGGAGGCCCTGGAGATGTGCGTGTACCTCAACGATAAGTACTCGGTGGATGGAGGAGATCCCAACGGCTACGTGGGCATACTGTGGTCCATAGGGGGCCTCCACGACCACCCCTGGAGGGAGCGCCCAGTGTTCGGGAAGATACGCTACATGAGCGCCGATGGCATACGCAGGAAGTACGACCTGGAGAGCTACTGCAAGCGTTGGTCGGGGCCGTGATGCGTTGCATCTCCACCATCCACTACAATACTAAGTATGCAACTGGGAAAGCCGCAAGATCCTAACATATCTAGAGAAGACATCACTCCAGAGCTTGCCCGGAGGCTGGTGCGCTCGCAGTTCCCGCAGTGGGCAGAGCTACCGGTGCGGCCGGTGAGGCAGAGCGGCTGGGACAACCGGACGTTCCGACTGGGAGACGATTTGCTCATCCGCATGCCCAGTGGCGAGGGTTACGCTCCACAAGTCCCCAAGGAACAGGAGTGGTTGCCCAAGCTGGCACCCTACCTGCCTCTGGAGATACCACAGCCCGTGGCCATGGGCTCACCCGGCCATGGTTACCCTTGGCACTGGTCGATCTATCGTTGGATAGAAGGCGAGCCCGCCACCACTGGGGAGGTAGCGAACATGGTGCAGCTCGCGCTCGACCTAGCCGGCTTCCTCCGAGCGCTGCAGGCTGCGGACACCACCGGTGGCCCACTGGCCGGGTCTCACAGCTGGTATCGGGGCGGGCACCTGGAGGTGTACGAGCACGAGACCCGGCGGGCCGTAGCCGCCCTGACCAACGTGGTGGACGGCCAACTGGTGACCGAGATCTGGGAGGCAGCGGTCGC
>JBHORE010000227.1:0-34752 GCA_042408415.1 Thermobaculum sp. | reverse complement strand
CGCGCCGACTCGGTCACCGGCATGTAGCCACTCTGTTGTGACCAGAACACCACGTTCTCGGGTTGTGCTAGGAACTTGATGAACTCGAAAGCAGCTTGCTTGCGGTCGCTGGAGGAGGCCGCGATGATGCTCAACCCGGAGCCGCCAGTCGGACATCCAAAGTGCTCGTGCTTGGGTAGGAAGGCCGTGCCCACCTCGAACTTAGCTGTCTCCAAGATCTCCCCCAAAGAACCAGTGGACTGCTGGGTCATGGCGCAGATGCCGTTGGCGAAGTCGACGCTCTGATCCTCCGACATGTACCCTAGCCCTTCATCGTGGATGAACTTGCGGACCCATTCGCCCGCCTCCACAGACTTATCTTTATCTATCAGGATGTTGAGCTCCTTGTCGGAGTAGTTGCCTCCCCACTGCCACTCGTTGCCTTGGAAGTGCCAGGCATTATAGTTCTTGGCCGTGGTGAAGGCGTAAGGCTTCTTCACACCGGCACTCGCCTTCAACTCCTTGGCAGCCTCCAGCACCTCATCCCAGGTCTCGGGCGCCTTGTCCGGCAGCCCTGCCTTCTTGAAGAGGTCTCGGTTATAGTAGAAGAGCGGTGTGCTGCGGGCAAAGGGTACCCACCAGGTCTTCCCTTGCCTGGTGCCTTCATTAATAAGGGGATCCACATAGTCGTTCCTGTTAAGGTTCTGCTGCTTGAAGTAGTCGTCCAGTGGCTCTAGGGTCTGGTTGAGATAGAACTTGTTCCAAGTAACCTCGCTGAGCACCACGAGATCCGGCACTTGTTTTGCAGCCATCGCCGTGGCCAGCTTCTGAGCCAGCTCCTCGTAGGTACCCTGGTACTGGTTCTCCACGAAGATGTCGCTCTGGGATCTGTTGAACTTGTTCACTAGGGTCTGCAGTGCCTCGCCATTCTTGCCGCCCCAGGCGGACCAGAAGACCACGCGCGTCCGGTTGCGAGCCTCGGGGGGTACCGTGCCGGTGCTGCTCGGCTGAGCGGCGCCGCCACCACCGCCCGCACCACAGGCCGCCACCACGAGCGACCCCATCGCGGCCCCCGAAGTCACCAGAAACTTCCTGCGGTTCATCTTCCAAGCCAATTGACCAACCTCCCTTCGATTAGTGGCCCACCCCGTGCATCTCCCTAACCTTTGAGGGCACCGGCCGTCAGTCCGGATATTATGTACCGCTGCGCCCAGATGAAGAGCGCCAGCACGGGGATCACCACGAACACCGTACCGGCCATGATCACCCCCCATTGGTTGGCGCCCTCCGTGTCGAAGAGGTACTTGATGCCGATCGACAGCACCCTCATCTCCACCTTGTTGGTGACTATCAGTGGCCAGAGATAATCGTTCCACTTGGCCACCACGGAGATGAGCGTGATCGTCACCAGCATCGGCTTGGACAGCGGCAACACGATGGACACCAGCCTTCTGAGGTGCCCCGCGCCCTCTATGATCGCAGCTTCCATCACCTCCTTCGGCAGGGTCATGAAGTGCTGGCGCAGCAGGAACGTCGTGAAGGCCACCGACGCCCCCGGCAGCACTATCCCTTGATAAGTGTTGAGCCATCCGAGGCTGGCTATCGTGAGGTAATTGGGCAGGATCGTCACCTGCAGCGGGATCATCAGGGTGGCCAACAGCGCTACGAACACGAAGTTCTTCCCGGGAAAACGGATGTAAGCCAACGCGTACGCTGTGAGGCAGGCGTTGACCACCTCGAGCGCCACCCCGAAGAAGGTGACGATCACCGTGTTGATGTAGAATCTCCCAAAAGGAGCGCTGCGCCAGGCCTCGCTGTAGTTGGCCCAGCGAAAGCTCGTCGGCACCCACTGGGGCGGGAAGGTGTAGATCTCTCCCAGAGTCTTCACAGAAGCTGTCAGCATCCAGTACATAGGGACAATGAACACCAGCACCGTCAACGCCATCGCCAAGTAGAGCCACATCCCGAACATACGGCGTGTGAGCAAGTCAAGCACCACCGACCTTCCAGCAGTGCTGGACTGTATCGTGCTCTTGACGGCCTCGCCTTTCATACCCTACCCCCTACTCGTAGTACACTTTGCGTTGTAGCCACCCCACCTGTACCAAGGTGACCACCAGCAGGATGATGAACATCAGCATACCAGATGCTGCAGCTATCCCCGCCCGAAAGGCCCTGAAGCCCTGCTCGTACATGTACCAGATCAGCGTCGTCGTCGCGCCCACTGGGCCTCCGTCCGTCATCACGGATATGATGTCGAAGGCCTGCACCGAGGATATGATCGTGGTGACGATCAGGAAGAACGTCACCGGCGAGAGCTGAGGTAACGTCACGTGCAGGAATTGCTGCCACCTGCCGGCGCCATCGACCCGAGCCGCCTCGTACAGCTCGGCAGGGATGTTCTGCAGACCTGCAAGGTAGATCATTGCGCTGTAGCCTAAGTTCTTCCAGAGGTACACGATGATCACCGCGGGCATAGCCCAAGCGGGGCTGCCTAGCCAGTCGATCGGTGGCAGCCCGAACCACCCCAGGATGGTCCGCATCAACCCATAGTTGGGATCGAAGATATAGGCCCATACTAGGCCAACCGCCGCGCCCGAGAGGATCACCGGAGCGAACACTACCGTGCGCGCGAAGTTGCGCCCGCGCAGCCGTTGGTTGAGCAGGAGCGCCAGGGCCAGCCCCAGCGCCAGGCTACCCACCAGCACGGCCACCGTGAAATAGAGCGTGTTGAACATGACCCGGTGAAAATCGGGATCGCTGAACAGGTAGGCATAGTTCTCCAGTCCCACGAACCGCTTCACAGGCGAGATCATGTCCCAGTGCACCAGGCTCAGGTACCCCTGATACACTAGCGGCCAGTAGGTGAAGACTATGAACAGTAGGAAGTTGGGAGCAACGAAAGCTAGAAATATCAGGTGCTCGCGGTTGAACACCCTGCGCCCACGGGCGGTGGGTGCCCGCTCCTTACTGGCTACTTCCAACCTATTGGCTCCTTTCATTCGTTATCTTCGAACGGCTCAACTGGATCCGCGCCATTATATTGGTCAGCACCCACCTGGGGCACTACCGATCACAGAAAGCTAAGCAAGATTTAATGCCCTCTTTAAGATCGGCTCCAAAGGCCGTCCATAGAGTTGTGCACATATGATACTCAAATTATGTGCAAATGCAAGCCCTTCGCATCTGATCAGGGCACGTAGCCTAGCAGGCGCGCCTGTATCAGCCCCAGTTCGAGGTCGGTCAACCCTATATGCCGGAGGTAGGGATCCACACCACCGTAGCGACGATCCAAGTGATCGAGCATCTCCAGCATGACCTCTCTCCGCGGCATCATTACGTCCAGTTCCCTCTCTATCTCTTGCCGACGCTCGGGGTTATGCCTCAAGGTCTCCTCCCACTCTGGCCGCAGGCACTCTGCGGTGAGCGCGTAGTCGGCGGCTATCACGTCGTGGGGCACACGCACTGCGCCCAACAGCAGCGCCGCAGCGATGCCCGTGCGGTCCTTGCCGCCCGCGCAGTGCAGCAGCACTGCGCCCTCTGGCGAGGCGTGGGCGATCGCATGGATGATGCCCGCCATCCGGCCGGTATAGCGGTCCAGCATCATCTTGTAGTTATCAGCGAGGGTCGTGAAGTCCTTGGGAGGGAACTCGGCAGGATCGATCATCGAGATGTGGTGGTATGCGACATCGTGCTCCCCCGGAGTCGCGTATGGGCTGGGGTCGGCCTCGACCTCGTGAGGCAGGCGAAGGTCGACTATCGTGCGCACGCCGTACGCCAGGAGGGCCGCGCGGCCTGCCATAGTGAGCTTGGACACCGTGTCGGCACGCACCACGGTCCCCCAGCGCGTCCACACCCCGTAAGCTGTGGGGTAACCCCCGAGATCGCGGATGTTGAGGCAACCCTCCCAGGCAAGAATCCTTCGATGCACCATACGGCCTCCTGTAGGTTACCTAACGATAACGCAGAAGGCCGAGGAGCGCAAGCCCCTATCTCCAGGAAGGCTCAGGCGGCAACTCGGTTCGCTCCACACTGGTGTCCCACGCCGCCCTCGATCTCCATACCAGGTAGATGTTGTACAGCGCGGCGAACGCAAAGCCCGACAGCATACCCCAGAACCCCAGTCCCCAGTGTACCTGTATCAGCCCGGAGAGCCCCACCATGTCGCCGCTAGCGCCGCTTGCCAGCTCCTCACGCATCGAGTTGATGGTCGAGACGCGTAACAGCATGATGTCCAGCACGCCCAGGATGCCCAGGATCGCGCCGACGAGCCCCTTCCAGCTCTTCCAAGCCCCTAACCCAAGGACGATGCCCACCACAGCAAAGGCCGCCAAGGCCCTCATGTGCCACTTCCAACCGGCTCCGGAGCCCTTTTCGCTGGGGGAACTAGCCTCGTTGAGCTTGGGCGCTATCCACGGGTCCTGCCCAAGGGCCTGGCCCATCGCCGTGACCCTCATCACCTCCTGGCCGCCACAGGTGACGGTCATGAACGGCAGGGTGAAGCAGAGCAGCGTGAGCAAGAACAGCAGAGAAGACAGCTTAGGACTATGCAGCATGATACCCCTCCAGTGATAAGTTGGCTTCGCCCAGTGTAGGTGCAGTGCGGCCTGGATCAGAGGTCTGTGTTCAGGGGCTATAGAGCCCCCAATCTCACAGGGCCTCGCAGCCAGCAGCTGCATCTCCTCCACCAGACGCCCCCAAGTATAAGTACCCTTTTTGACAACTTATATGTCACAACACAGCGGCAAAAGAGGCAACAACGCGCAGAGGACCCGAGCCCATCTCCGAGGCGAGCTCACACACCCCACCTACCCTGAAGGATATGACGACTGATCGGTGGGGCCTATGTCCTGGAGAGATCGAAAGCAAAGGGGGGAGCTGTCGCTCCCCCCACCTCCCCGCTTAGGGCCTCGGAAGCTTACCTCGACATATCCTCACCCAAGAGGGCCTCCAGCTCCTCCAGGGTGGGGCCTGTGGCCGGGCCACGACGCCCGACAGCTATCGAGGCCGCGACGTTAGCCCGGCTTGCGGCCTCCTCAAAAGGATGTCCCGCGTACAGCGCCGCCAGCAGCGCCGCCACGTGTGCGTCGCCAGCTCCTGTGGAATCCACCGCCACCACGGGCCTTCCGGGCACGTGCCTCAGATGCCCGTCAGGGCCAGCTATCCAACAGCCCTGAGAACCCACCCGCACTACCACCCAGGCATCCTCATGGAGCAAGCTAGCAAGCCTTTCCACAGCGGTCGGCAAGTTATCCTCACCCGCCAGTATGGCCAGCTCCCGCTGGTTCAGGCTTATTATGTCAACTCGCCTCAGGACGACGTAGAGGTACCTGACCGGGATCTCCCCCACGAGTGGGCCGGGATCGAAGGCCAGCAGGACGTCCTGTGGCAGGGCCGGCAACCAGTCAGCTAGCGAAGCGCCGGAGACCGGGTAACACAGATCGTAGCCCGAGATGTACACGACGTCTCCACTCTCAAGAGGAATAGCTGCTAGGTCCGAGGCTGTAAGCCTGGACTCCACCCCTGGAGCAGTCACGAACGTGCGTTCGCCATCAGGCTCCACCAAGCCGATATCGAAGCCAGTATCACCATCGCTGGACAACGGTAGGAGGAGGGGGATAGCAGCAGATTCCAGATCTCGCAGCACCTGAGCACCCATTGGACCGTTGCCTATCTTGCCTGCATATGCTACCGGCATACCCAGCCTGGATGCCCCCACCAGCACGTTGTAACCACCCCCAGCGGTCACCATCGCTCCTTGTGCCAGGACATCACTCCCTCTCTCGGGCATATGGGGCACGTAGAGCAAGACGTCCACCAGTACGCTGCCCACCAGCACCAACCTGCGAGGACACCTCATCTCAGGACTCCCCTGGACGCTCTCGCTGGCCAGCCACTACCTGCCCGCGGGCGAGCACCGCGCCAAGCAGCCAGTACATCAGCATGCTTACCAGCAAGCCCATTATATAGCCCAAGCTGCTCGAGGCAAACACCCCTTTGGCCAGGGGGCCGCTGAACCATGGAGATACGGTGAAAGCCAGCCCCACGAGGACGCCACAAAGCCAGGAGATGCATGCCGGCCAGTGAATTCCCCCTGAATAGTAATAAGGGCTGCCGGGGCCGGTCCGCCTGAGCCCCTCCGGGTCATAGCCACGGCGCAGCAGCATGTCCACGAGGAAAACGCCAGCCCAAGCGGCGAGGCCGTCGGCCAGCAGCTGGAGAAAGCTGATGAAGGGCCCGAAGAAGTCCTGGGCTATGAGCATGACGTAGACCGATCCCAACACCATTATCACCCCATCTATCAGCACTGCCTTGTGCCTCTGGAGTCTCACACCCAGAGCCAGGAGGTTGAGTCCCGAGGAGTAGATCGAGAGGTCCGCGGCAGCTATCAAGCCGCCTATCGCGGTGACTAGGTAAGGCACGGCCATCCATGATGGCAGAGCATCCCCTATCACCTCCACTGGATTGGAGGCGGAAGAGAGGTCCGCCACCCTGCTAGAGAGCAGCACCCCCGTCATGATCAGCACGAACAGGGGAATGGTCGCACCCAGCACCGTCCACCCAACTATGGACCGATCACTGCTGGCTCGAGGTAGGTAGCGAGTGTAGTCCGCACCAGCGTTCGCCCACCCTATGCCCGTGCCAGCCATGATGATACTCAGCGTCGCCAGTACCCCAGAGTCCCAAGCTCCCCATGGGGTATCAAGCAGCTTGCTCCAGTTGGTACCCGGGATCAGGAAGATGATCACCAAGACGGTGAGCGCCCCGAGGATCCAAGTAGCGGCCTGCTGAATGATGACCAGCGTCGCATGCCCCAACAAGCCGAATACCACGACCAGCAGGGCGATGACCAGCAGGCTTACCAACGTCCACAGCGAGTTGGCGGGCAGCCCCAACAGCCCCAGTAACCCCAGCAGGGCGTACGCTGCGGTGATAACGCTGACCGTCTCCCAGCCCACCAGGCTCAGCCAGCTGATGAACGCGGGCCCCAGGTTACCCCGCACCCCAAAGGGCGCACGCGAGAGGGTCAGCATAGGAGCGCCTCCCCACTTGCCGGCCACGCTGAGGACCCCCACCAACAGGAAGGATAGAGCTGAACCCACGAGGGCGACAAAGGCGCTCTGCCACAGATTCAGTCCTGCGGCAGTGAGTATACCCCCATACACTATGCCGAGGATACCAATATTTGCTGGGAACCATATCCAGAAGAGCTCCGAAGGCTTGCCATGCCTCTCACCGTCAGGGATGGGCTCTATGCCGCGCAGCTCGATAGCCCAGGGTCTGTCCACCTCAGGATGATGCGTCTTGGCAGTCACGATGTTACCTCCCCGATATACTCTGACGCAGCGACAACAGAGCCACGACTAATTCGTCCACATACAGAGAGTTCACCTCACGCACAAGCGCCAAAGCCTCCGATGGGAAGCAACTTTCTCCACAGCAGGCTCCCAACATGGCTCCCGTGATGGCGCCTATCGTATCACTGTCGCCGCCTAGCGACGCCGCAGCTAGACAGGCTTTCCACGGGTCGTGCACGTGTATGGATGCGAGCGCAAAGGCCGCCGGCACCGACTCCTGTGTTAGTACACCGGTGCCGACCAGGTCATAGATCCTAGCCTGAGCACTCACCTCGTCCAACCGTCTCACCAGGGACACGGCCCACGAGATCCTCTCAGCTACGCTAGGGCCAGCAACGTAATGTCCCCGTTTCTGACCGAGCTGGGCAGCACGCAGGGCCAGCTCAAGCCCCTCCTCGAAGGTCCCTCCATCCACTCCAACGCTAACCACCGCCGCCACGGCAGCCGCCCCAGCAATAGCCAGGCCCGTATGGTGCGTGGGAAGGCATACTTGTTCTACGTGGTCGACGAGTCGGGACAGAGGCTCAGGAGGTACGACTATACCCACCGGAGCTATGCGCATGGCCGCGCCGTTGGTGTCGCCTCGGCTGCCCGCCCGGCTGGGATCTACCCCTCTGACCACGGCCTCCAGCGCGCGCCGCGAGGAAGGTCCAAGCTGCTCGCTACCATCCGACTCCGCCTTGCGCGTCCAAGCCAGGAGCTCCTGGACGAACAGCGAGACGTCCAGACTTCCACCACCCTGCACCAACAAGCGAGCGACGATGAGAGCCTGCTCCGTATCGTCCGTTACCTTGCCTGCAGGCTGCCCAGCGCTTATAGGGTTTGCCAAGGGACCTTCCTCGAACCAGCAGATGTTCCCCAACAGGGACTGGACCTGCTCTCGCGGCAGCATCTGGGTGGGCATGCCCAGGGCATCCCCTATAGCCAGTCCGTACAGGGCCCCAGCGGCTCGCAATCGGCTCATCCCCGTCGCCCCCAACCTTCCCTCTCAAAGGTGATGTGCAGACGGAAGTGGTCTGGATCGAGCAAGCTGGCCACGTACTCCATCAGCGAGCCGTGTTGGTCACGCAACACCCTGCGGCTGAGGAGGAATGGCTCTCCGATGGCTCTCCGCAGCAGATCCGCCTCATCCTCCCTCAGCCTCGTCAACTCTATCCACTCCTCACTGCTAGTCGGGATCATGCCGAGCCGGAGGGTCAGCACATCCATCAGAGACTCCTGGCGGAAATCCACATCCAGCAGGGCGGCCGTGCTGTCACTAAGGGGTATCCTGCTGCGCTCTAGAGATATGGGCTCACCCCCAGACACCAACCGCAGCCTGTCCAGGGCGATGAATCTAGGTCCCACGCCAAGTTTGCGCCCCAGCTCCTCGTCCTCCACCGACCCGAAATAGATGATGCGCGACTCCACAGTTAGACCGCTGCTGGTGAGCGCCTTACTCCAACCCTGTGACCAATCCAGGGGCTGGTTATCAAAGGTGATATAGCTGCCAGAACCCACACGAGTGGTGATGAGCTGCTTGCGCGCCAACTCCGCAAGTGCCTGACGGACGGTCGTTCGACTGACCCCAAAGCGTCTCGCCAGCTCATGCTCTCCAGGAAGCCTATGTCCGGGCTTGAGCTTCCCCGAGGTTATCTCCTCCTCAAGCACGTTGGATATGCGTATGTAGGCCTTATCTTGTCTAGACATCTTATGAGCAGATTGTACTACAACTTGTGTGCATTCTCAACACCTAGTTGAAAGCTCGGAGATAGTATTGCTCTGAACTCAAAAAAGCTCTATGCTCTGATACAGCTAACCGTTGGAGGCTACCAAGATGAATCTATCGGGAAAAGCCAAGCGCGTGCGCATCTACATCGGGGAAGCTGATAGATACGGCAATCGCCCGATGCATCTAGCTATAGTCGAGATGCTGCGCAGAGAGGGGTACGCCGGCGCTACCGTCCTGAGGGGCATAGAAGGCTTCGGACATACAAGCCGGCTGCACACAGCCACCATACTGCGCCTATCTGAGGATCTCCCTTTGGTGATCGATGTCGTCGATTCGCCAGAAAAGATAGAGTCCCTGCTTCCCAAGTTAGGGCAGATGGGCATCAATGGCCTGATCACCGTGGAGGAGGTTGAGGTCTATCAGTACGGGGGTAGCTCCTCAGGCAATACCACAAAGGCCTAGAGTGGGCCTAGAAGGCGTCTAGTCGCAAGAATATGTAAAGGTCCCCAGCAGATCTGCTGGGGACCCGAAAGGTACACGATCTAGATGGTAGGTGGAGTGAACTCCGTCCCAGGGGCCGTTGGCCCCTGGGTACCTTGGGAAACCTGCTGAACCAGCTGTTGGATGAGAGCCTCCAGCTTCTGTGCCGTCTCCTCCTCCTGCTGTAGGTTCTGTTGTAGTAGCTCCACAGCGTCTTGCCGTCCCATCTGCTCGAGCCCCGACAGGATCGTCCTGTAGCTGGACATCTCGTAATGCTCTACCTTGGAGAGCCCTCCGGCGATCATGGCGTCGCGCAGTGGTCCCCCTTGAGCTTCCTGCATCCCCTTCTGTGCCTCCGAGACCAACCCCCTAGCAGAGTCGCAGGAGATCTTGAGCGGCTGCTCGCCTAAGATATGGAACACCTGATCCAGGTTGTTGATCTGTTGCTCGGTTTGCGCTATGTGCTCCTGGATGCCATCACGTAGCTGCTGGGTCTCAGCGTAGCCAATGGCCTGCTGCATGCCTTGCAAGAACTGCGTCTCGGCATCGTAGATGTCAGACAGCTCGTACAACAGCTTGTCCCTTGGGTTAGTGATAGCCATTTTTCTCCCCCGATCCTTACTAACGCCTATAAGCCTGTGACCCGGGTCTACGCTATATAAAGCAGCTACCGTGCCAGGACTACCAGATCATGCCTCCCAGATCTATGGTACCCCTGCGAGGCCAGGCTTCGAGCTTGGCCCTAACTGGTAAGATGAAGGTGGGATAGCTAGCCTCCAGCCATTCACCGGTCTCGGGGGAGATGAAGCGCGACGGTTGATGCACCCTTATCCAGCCAGCTCGCTCGTAGAAACCAGCTACGGTCTCCAGGCAATACAGTAGGCCGAAATCTACTGGAGTGTGGTAGCGTACTGCATTCTCGAGCTCTCTCATGAGGCGCATACCTAGTCCTTGTCGACGCACCCTCTGACGCACGGCCACCTCCCCGACACCAGCTACCTCGAGCACGGAGTCTCCAACCTTGATGTGTCGAACGACATAGTCTAGGTGGGCCAGAAGCTCCCCATCCTGGGACTCCAGAAGCAGCCTGCAATCAGGACGTGGCCCCCTCCAAGACTGAGCGGAGAAGAGCTCAGCAGCGTGCGGGAAGGCCTCAACCAGCAAAGAGCTTATCTTGTGGTGATCCTGTAAGGTTAATTCATCCTCGCGCAGCAAACGCGTATGTAAGCCGCCGGCAGTTCGCAGCAAGGACCCTAGATCATTCTTGGCCTCAGCCATATACCCCTCCAGCAGGTGTTGCATGGAGAGTATAGCACACGGGTCAGGAGTCCATATTTACAGGTGTAAACGTCTTCTCATCTTGCAGCTCACCCTCGGCCGAGATTCCAAACCTCTTGTACAACCGGGCGAGCGGCCCAGGAGCCCACCAGTTCCATTGCCCCAGCAGACGCATGGCGGCGGGCACAAGCAGGGTACGCACGATCGCTGCATCGACAAAGACCGCGATCGCCATCCCCAGGCCTATTGACTTGATGACAAGGGTATTGGCAAAGGTGAATGCCACGAACACGGTAATCATGATCAGTGCTGCGCCGGTGATGATCCGGCCTGTCTTCTCTAGCCCAATTGCCACCGCCAGAGTGTTGTCCCCAGTACGCTCGTGTTCCTCCTTGATGCGGCTGAGCAGCAGCACTTCGTAGTCCATCGAGAGCCCGAAGAGCGCACAGAACAATATCACCGGCAGCGCGCTATTGATGGGCCCAGGGTGGAAGTTGAGCAATTCCGATAGATGCCCCTCCTGGAAGATCCACACCAGGGCGCCGTATGAGGCGCTGAGCGACAGGACGTTCATCACGAACGCCTTAATGGGGAGGAAGACGCTGCCCAACAGGAGGAACAAAGCCACGTAGGTGGTCACGAGGATGAAGGCCAAAGCCTTCGGCACGTCCTCCTCTATGAGCTGTAGTGAGTCTATGTCGTAGGCGGTCTGGCCAGTGACCAACAGCTGCCCATCCACCTTCGGGTGCGAACTGCGGATCCTGCGGACCAGGTCGCGAGCCTGGTCGCTGTTGGGGTCGAGATCGGTGTACACCTGCACGACCACGATCTGCCTACCAACGCTACCCTCGACGGCCTGTTGTAGAGGTGCGGGGAGAGCAGTCCTGGGCTGCGACAGCAGCTGCTGATACTGCTGCTTGGTCAGCCTGGGGTCCAGGGTGGTGAGGCTCTGCACGCGCACCACGTCCGATTGTTGCTGCAACCAGCGGGTGAGATCATACAACTGTCCTATCCTTTCCGGCGTGAGGGGCGAGCCCTGATCGTACCTCAGCACCACGTAGATCGGGTTGAGGTCCCCTCCGGGAAACTCGTTCCGGAGCATCTCCGCGCCCTGACGCGCCTCCGCGTTCCTGGGGAGGGCGTTGATATCCGAGAGCGCAAGCCTGATGTGCAGGAACGGCGCTCCAAGGAGGAGCAGGATGGCCCCCACGACTATCAGCACCTGCCAGGGATAGCGCATGATCACCATAGATAGCCTGTGCCAGTAGCCGTTCTGGGCTGTCCTGCGCTCGGGATGCACGAAGGGTACTCTAAGGCTGTTCACACGCCGGCCTAGGATGGCCAAGATCGCGGGCAGCAACGTAAAGGCGTAGAAGACCGAGAACACTACCACCACCGTGCCCGCAATGCCGATGGAGCCGATGTCAGCTAGGCGGAAGAACGTCATGCCCAGCATACCGATCGCCACGGTGATGCCCGAGAACAGCACAGCACGCCCGGCAGTGGATAGCGTTCTACCCAAGGCCGCCTCGATAGAGCCGTTGTTGATCTCCTCGCGAAACCTGCTAACGATGAACAGCGAGTAGTCGATCGCCAGAGCCAAACCTAACATAGTCACGATGTTTTGGGAATACACGGTGAGGTTCATGTAGCGCGCCAGAAGTAGCGTGCCCGTGAGCGCCCCCACGATCGCGAACAGACCGATACCCAGGGGGATCGCCGCAGCAACCACCGACCCGAAGACCAACAACAGCATGATGAGAGACGCCGGGAAGGAGATCACCTCAGCTCGACGTAGGTCCTCGCTGGAGATCTGTTGGAACTCATAGAGCGCTGGTAAAGTCCCCGATTCTATCACACGTAGCTGCGAGGACTTTACT
This sequence comes from Thermobaculum sp., assembly GCA_042408415.1. Taxonomy (GTDB): domain Bacteria; phylum Chloroflexota; class Chloroflexia; order Thermobaculales; family Thermobaculaceae; genus Thermobaculum. The sequence goes on along the minus strand of JBHORE010000227.1, from coordinate 22,066 downwards.
TTGCCGTGCAGCTCTTTGTACACATCCTGCAAGCGCTCGTCGCTGGCCCTTCGCAGCTCCACGATGGCATAAGCACTATGCTTATCCTTGGAGATGAACTGAGGGTTGATGTTGCCGCCATCGTAAGGTGTGCGTACCCCCAACACGTCAGGACTATCTTTGAGGGGCTCCAGGGCCTGCTGCATCTCCTGGATAAATTGGGGATCACTGACCTGGAGCCTGTCGCTGGTGAAGATGATGTAATAGCTGGGCGCGGAGCTGGGTAGCTGGTCGTTGATCAGCCTGCTGGTGCGTCCAGCTTCGGTCTGCGATGCGAACTCGATCGAGCCCAGCTTCCCACCGTACTGTCTTAGATAAGCGGTAAGCACCAGGCAGATTATAGACAACAGCAACACAAACCATCTGTACCTATATACGAATCTCCCCCAGGCGTCCAGCACTACCTTTCCCCCTTTCCCTCGAAGAGAGCTGATGTTAACATCTTTCAGAGATAGTTAACCATGTTAACTACCTTTGTGCAAGGAAGAACTATCACTGAGAGAAGATGAGGTGTAGAATGCAGCTATGAACGCTGTCAAGTACGATGTGGTGATCGTGGGAGCGGGCCCAGCCGGTAGCGCGTGTGCCTGGACCCTAGCTAGGCACGGGGTGCGCGTGCTGCTGCTGGACAAATCAGAATTTCCACGCGACAAGACATGTGGCGATGGTCTCACCCCGCGCGCCGTGCATATGCTGGAGCGTATGGGGCTCAGGGATGAGATCTCGAGCAAAGGATGCGGGATATATAAGGTGCGAGTTGTTGGGCCAGGCGGAGTCTCCACCACGCTGCAGATGCCTAAGGGCGGAGGTATAGTAGTACCTCGTCTTCAACTGGACGATGCCCTAAGGAGGCGAGCGATAGACTCGGGAGCAGAGTTTGAGGCACCAGCTAGGGCAGAGCTCATCGAGCGCGAGAGCCAGCAGGTCGGTGTCCGCCTGGAGAACGGTCGCAGGGTGCGTGCTCGCCTGGCGGTGATAGCCACCGGCGCCTCTCCGCTACTGCTCGAGAGGTCGGGCTTGATCGCAGCCCGACCGAAACTACTGGCAGCATCCCGAGCCTACTTTGAGTGTCCAGAGGCCCAGGTTGATGAGATGATCTTTAGTTTTCAAGGAGTGACTCCCCCAGGGTACGGCTGGATCTTCCCGTTGGGGGGTGGGCGCTTCAACGTGGGCGCCGGAATACTCGGCCGTCACGAGGGCTCGACCGCGCGCCGAGAGTTCGAGCGCTTCGTCCGCAGTCCCCTATTCGGTCGCCTGTTACCTGGCGCAAGGCGGAAGGACGTCGTGCGAGGTTTCCCCATACGCACAGACTTCCTGCGATCGCGACCATGGTCACCGCGAGTGCTCATGGTCGGCGAGGCTGCTGGTCTGGTAAACCCTCTCACAGGCGAAGGCATAGACTACGCGCTGGAGTCGGGAATGATCGCTGGGAAGCATATCCTGGACATGCTAACCGATGGCCGTCCCGATGCGGTGGCCTATGAGCGGGAGCTACATGCCCGGTTCTCCAGGCTGTTCCACACCTGCGAGCGCCTGCGTTTGCTGTGCCGTAGCCGGGTGATCACCCACAGGCTCGTGGTAGCTGCGGATCGCCATCCAGATCTTCGAGCCATGACCGCTCGTATTATCCTGGGGCTGGAGGGACATGGGAAGGTGCCACTGTCCATGATTGCGAAAGCGCTCGCGGCACTCCTCCTGGCATGATAGCCCTAGCGCGGGCTGCCTTATCCAGCCCGCGCTAGGAAGTTAGTTCCCGCACGGAGATATGTTCCGCCAGTTAGCTACGGTGTCCTGGACGAGCTGCCGACCTTGAGCATCCCCCACCACTCGAAGGGTGCGGTTGGACAGCTCCTCACAAGACGGGCCCTTCTCAACGTAATCCCAGGAACCCAGCGTGTACTTGTACTCGACGGCGGTGCCTTCCGTGAACTGGATCGTCACACGCCATCTGCCGTCATCCCCCTTGGCGAGTGCCACGGTGTGTGGGTTGCACCAGTTGCAGATCTGCGGCTGGTTGCCAACGATGTATACCGTGGCGTTAGGAGGTGTAGTTGAGGGCACCGTTACCTCAAAGGTCACGTCCACCTGCCTCGAGCTAGGCACGGCACTGGCCTCGTTGCTCGGGGTCGAGACGTTGGCCGCCTCATCCACCGCCTTCACTACATAGTAGTAGCGAGTACCGGTCTGCAGACCCGAATCGGCGTACTGCGTGGTGCCCGCATCAGTGGATCCTACCTTGTCATAGGGGCCACCAGACTGCGTGCTCCGGTAGACGTCGTACCTATAGACATCGGGCGACGTGGACGCATTCCAGGCCAGGAGTATCGAGCTGGGACCATTGTTGTACGCTCGCAAGTTGGTGGGTGCCTCCGGCGGAGTCTGATCGGGATTGGGATGCACCACCAGCGTGCCCGGGCTGTCTACCTGGTCCTGGAAGCTACCGCTCTCCGTGCCATCTATATCGCCGTAGGTCCAGCTCTCCCCACCGGTCGTGCTGTAGCGCACGAGGTAGTCGTAGGTTCCGGGCACAGTCGGCTGGAGGACGCCCTTGTACTCGTCGTTGTTACCTACATCGGTATTGAACTGCATCGGCACCCAGGTATCCCAATTTCTCGGGTCGCTGCCCTGAGGTCCATAGCCGAGCTGGGCGATGAGACCAGGAGTTGGCCCCGGCTGGTTGGTCACACCATCGATCCATACCTGCCCATACACCGTGTCTGTAGTGTATCGCGCACTAACGGTGTAGTCCAAGCTGTGAGGCCACTGCAGGTTGGCCCAACCTATCCTATATCCAGGGGTAGCGCTCGCCTCGTTGGAGTTTGCGCTCTCATTGCCGACGCCGTCGAGAGCACGCACGACGTAGTAGTACTTCTGGCCGCTGCGCAGGTCAGCGCCCTCGTCCAGGTAGTCCGTGGTGGTCACGGGGGCCGTGTTGACCTTGACGTAGCCTCCGCCTGCGACCGGGCTACGGTAGACGTTGTAGCCCCTGGCACCCTCCACGGGCATCCAGGAGAGCCGCACCTGCATGCCATCGGCTACTGCCCGCAGGCCAGCGGGCGCGGTTGGAGGCGTGAGGTCAGCGTCCCGCGTCACGAGCAGCAGACCGGATAGCGGAGACAGCATCACGTTGATTCGACCGTCACGTACGTAGAGATCGCCATGACCTCCAACCACACGCGAGAGTTCAGTACCATCTGGCAGGTAGCCATCCATGGGCACGGATACCTGCCTGGGCTGCTTGCTAGTGTTGAGCACGATGATCGAAGCTTCGTTGCGCCACTTGCGGCCATAGGCCAGCGTACCTGCAGAGTCATCCACTAGCAGGAACCGCAGATCCCCGTTGACCAACGATGAGTGCTGGCGCCTCTCGCGGGTCAGATCGCTGTAGTAGCGGAACAACACCATATCGGGTCGGCGGGTATCCCCCTCGGCGCGGGCCTGGCGATCTCCCCACGGGAAAGTGCGCCGATCGTCGGGATCGTCATCGCCAGTCAGGCCCACCTCGTCACCGTAATAGATCGTGGGAGCACCAGGCATCGTCATCTGGATAAGCGCTGCTAGTCGCAGGCGGGTTTTACCCTCCGCAAGGTTGGCAGCGTCGCGCTCCCTACCATTGGGGTTCTCCACCCCAGGAGTCAGCGTCCACAGCACGCGCTCGGTGTCGTGGGAGTCCAACAGGTTCATGAGCGTCCAGTAAGTCGCGTCGGGGTAGTCCTCCCTGATGGACTCCAGCCGGTTGACGAACTCAGAAGGCTTGATGGGCTGGCCACTGCCAGGAAAGCCCTTGCCGTCGAACGAGCCGGGAGCCAGCAGCGAGATCACTGCATCGCGGAAGCGGTAGTTCATGGTCGTGTCAGCTGTGTCACCTTGGACGAACGGCAGGACGTCAAACTTCTTCCAGAGCTCGCCGATGATGATGGCGTTGGGGTCTACCTGCTTGACCCTCTGTCTGAATTCCCTCCAGAACGCCACGCTCTTGTCGGGCATGACGTCCAGTCGCCAGCCATCAGCGCCCTGACGGAGCCAGTAGCGGGCCACGCTATCGTTTGCTCCGTAGATGTAGTTTTTGACCTGGTCGCTCTCGGCCAGTTGAGGCAGCGAGTCGAAGCCCGCCCATGAAGTGTAGTAAGAATCTCCATCACGAGTGTAAGGTGCACAAGCCGCGGGCTCGCTCCCTACGGGCACCCGAAAGCGAAACCACGCCCTATAGGGAGAGCTAACACTCTCACAAGCCCCCACACCGTACAGGGAGTTGCTCCAGTTGTGGTAGCGGTCGAACAAGGGGCTGTCGGACGACATGTGATTGAACACCCCATCCAGGATGATACGTATCCCCTGCCTATGGGCAGCGCGCACCAGCGTCCTCCAGTCGCCGAGATCACCCAGATAAGGGTCAATGATCTTGTAGTCGCGGGTATCGTAGCGATGGTTGGAGCCTGCAGCAAATATAGGGTTGAAGTATATCGCGGTCACACCTAGACGCTTGAGGTAGGAGAGCTTCTCGGTAACACCCTCGAGATCACCCCCGTAGTAATCTCTACCCCTTGGTTGTTCTCGAGTAGAGGAGGGTTGAGAGAAGCGTTGGGGGCATGGATAGTCCCCAGCGTAGTTCCGGCAGTACCCCTCCGGCAGCTCCCCCCACTTCATCCGCAGGATCTGATCCCATTCAGGCCTGCTGGCACCAGTCAGATCACCATTGGGATAGGCGTAGCGAGGATCGCTGCTCAGCCTGGGATTGCCTCGCAGCGGCTTGGGATCATTGGATGGGTCGCCGTTGCGGAATCTGTCGGGAAATATCTGGTACACCACAGCGTTCTTCATCCAAGCGATTGGGAGGAAATCGCGACGGTGGACCGTTACGGCCCATCCCCAGTCGGGCGATTGGTCAAACGGCCTGCCAAGGCCGCCATCGCGCACCTCGCTGTCGTCCTCGTAATACACCACCTTCGAGCCATCGCGGACTATGAACCGATAGTAGATCGTGCCTATAGGCCCTGCCTCTATCCTGGCCTGCCAGAAGTCACATGTAAACGGTAGATCCTGATAGCAGGAGACGTTTTGCGCCACCCGCTGCATGTCGTATAGCCTCTCAGCGTTGAGCCCGGTGTGCCATACGCGCACGGTCACGCTCGACACGTCATCATGGAAGGTCCGAAACCGTACTAGGAACTCCGAGCCCTCGGGAACGGCACCAAACGGCACCCTATAGAGAGTGTCCCGGCTGTCATGTCGGAGTCCGTCCCAGAAGATGTCGTTATCACCCGTCCTAGGAGGCCGAGTACCCGTTACAACGTGATGCACCTCATGGGTATCGGCGTTGTAGTAGAAGGTCACGCTGTTGTCTGGGGCAGCAATATCAAACTGCTGGTTACTGGCTGGGAAGCTGTAATCCCAAGACCGGTTGAGCGCTACCTTGTACTCATAAGTGCCAACGGGTAGGACACCAGCAGGTACGGTGAAGGTGTATACCCCATCGCTGTCAGGATCTGACATCAATGAGAGGTCACAAGAGGGCTGCCAGTCACCAGGACATCCTATCTCGCTCTGGAAGCTGCCAGCCACTGTAGCGCTGCTGAACGGAACATGTGACGCTGATGTCGGGCTCACACGCAAGAAGCCCATCAGCAGCATCACGACCACAAGGACCACGTACAGACGATAGCGTCGCATATCACCTACTCCTCACGTAGAGAGTTCATGGCGCAGATCAGCCAGTAGTATACACCTAGCGGACAAAAATACAAGAGGCACAGGGTATGCAACGGAAGGCAAATGGTGGTATAACATTCTTCCCAGGATCTTGTGGAGGTAGAGTGTGACGAGGTACGACGTCGTTAGCTTTGGCGAAACGATGCTTCGCCTGACACCACCAGGAGGCCAAAGAATAGAGGATGCCGACACCTTCGAGGTGCACGTCGGAGGCACGGAGTCCAACACGCTGGCCTGCCTGGCACGCCTCGGGATGAGGGTGGCCTGGATGTCCGCACTACCTGACAACCCAGTGGGCAGGCGAGTCGAGCGGGAGCTGAGGGCCTACGGCGTCGACACCAGCCACGTGGTGTGGTCTCCCCCCAACAGCAGGCTGGGCATCTTTTACGCCGAGGAAAACCCACCACCATTAGGTACCAGAGTATATTATGATCGGGCCGGATCGGCTTGTGCCGAGATAGATCCCGACCAGCTGGACGTGTCGACGGTGGATATGGCCGGGGTGCTTCACCTGACAGGTGTTACGCCCGCGCTGGGGCAGGGTGCCAGGGAAGCCTTCTCCAGGCTACTCCAGCGCGCCCGCGCACAAGGGACCACCATATCATTCGACGTCAACTACCGTGCCAAGCTGTGGGCCCCAGAGGAGGCCGCAATCGCACTAGAGGAGCCATGCAGGGTAGCCAACATCTTGTTCTGTACTCGCGAGGACGCCCACACACTGTGGGGCTTTGACGGTGAACCTCAGGACGTGCTTTGGATGATGTCCGAGCGGTTCGGCAATGGCCGGCAGGACAGGGCATTCGTCCTCACCCTAGGACAAGATGGGGCAGCACACCTGCGAGGGGGCACATACGAGTGGGCCCCCGCCATCGAATCCGCTGGCCGCTATAGGTTCGGTTCTGGAGACGCCTTTGCCGCTGGCTATCTATACGCCACGCTGGAGGGACCACACTATAGGGGTCTATTGGGAGGCCGCGAGAAGATATCTCCCCTGTTGGTGGGCAACGCCTTCGCCAGCATCAAACGCTGTCTGCCGGGAGATATCGCCCTCATCACGCCGGAAGACATCACGCAGGTGCTCGGCAACGCTAGCACCAGGTTCAGATGATCAAGTTGTCCTGGGAAGCCAGGTCTCCAGATCGCGATCCGTCCACACGTGGTACACCGGCACACCTATGGCTGCTGCCTGCCTACGCACGAGCTGCTCTGACTCCCCTGGTTGCACGACCACGAGGGCCACAAGCAGCCCCCCGCGCTTGAGGGATAGCAAGGTATCCACCACCCTGACGTGGGCTCCTCCCGTGATCACCACCACCGTAGCTCCCCAAGAGAGCTCCGCCGTGGCGCGAGTGATCATGTCTCCCAGGGAATCCTCCCCCAGAGGCTCCACCCTGGCCAGCACCTCCAGCAAGCTCATCAGATGTCCCCTCTCGCTGCGGGGTAAGAGCACAAACCTCTGCCTCGCCTCCACCAGCGGGTCCATGGCATCCACCGCAAGTCCCACGGGCAAGTCCTGCTGGACCACGACATGGTTGGCAAGCGACGCAGCCGTAACCACCGCAAGCTCTATCGCTTCGTACCGCCTACGAACGGAGTAGTGCTCCTCATACATGTCCAGGCAAAGGAGGGTCTCGCGCGCGATCGCTGGTTGATACTGCTTGACTAGGAGCTGTCCGGTGCGGGCCGAAGCGCTCCAATGGATGCGCCTGGGGGAGTCGCCTCGCTGGTAGGCCCTCACTCCCATCGTGCGGTTGGGGTCCTCGAAGAGCGGATAGCGGGTGGGCAGCGCAGCCAGCGGCGAGTGCTCGGGCAGCTGCAGGTGGTGCAGGGGCACCACCCTCGGGTAGACTATGAGGCGATCCGTCCGGTCGACGGTAGCGTACACCTGATGCATACCCAACAGATCGCCGCTGCGTAGCGTGCAGGGACCTAGCTGATAGTACCCTCTGTGCCTACACCTCAGAGAGTACTCTCTCTCCCAGGTCTCATTTGCCCCCAGCGAGATCACCTCCGTGCGGAATGGCGAGGCCAGTAGCTGCCCCGGGATCGTATCTCTCACCTCCAGCCAGCTGACGGGCAACAGCCCGGTGTTGGTCACCCGCAGCTTCACCTGTACCTCATCGCCGGTGAAGGCTCTCTCCTGTAAGCTGCGAGCCACGGCCACGTGACTAATCGACCTTCGTGTCCATAGGTTGGACAGCAAGTATATACCTACCAGGAAGTACACGACCGTGAAGAAGAAGCTGATGCGCAGCAGTATCACGATCCCTATGATCAGCACCAGCACCGGTAGATAGTTACGCATCTTACCTCACACCACCCATATCTAGCGGCTGACGCTCGACGATCTCCGCCACCACACCTATTGATGTACGACCACGGAGCTGGCTCTCGGGCTTCACCAGGAGACGATGCGGCAGGGTGAGAGCGGCCATCTGGCGAACGTCTTCCGGTATGACGTAGTCTCGCCCTCGCAGGGCTGCCAGAGCTTGTGACGTCTTGTAGAGGGCTATAGACCCTCTTGGGCTAGCGCCCAGGGCCAGGTCAGGGTGTGACCTGGTAGCCGTTACCAGGCCTACTATGTAGCGCTCTAGGGTCTCGTCCACGTGGACGTCAGTTACCTGATCATACAGCTCTCGCAACTCATCGGCACCGGCCACAGGTTCCAAAGTCTCTATAGGGTGACGCTTGCGCAGGTTCCGCAGCATCGCCACCTCGGAGCCCTCATCGGGATACCCCAATGGTAGACGCATCAGGAACCTATCCAGCTGAGCCTCTGGGAGGGGAAAAGTGCCCTCGAACTCCACAGGATTCTGGGTAGCCAGCACCAGAAAGGGCGACGGTAGCTGCCGTGTAACTCCCTCCACCGTCACCTGCCTCTCCTGCATGGCCTCCAGAAGCGCTGACTGCGTGCGCGGCGTCGCCCTGTTGATCTCATCGGCCAGCAGTACGTTCACGAACACCGGCCCCGGTTGGAACTCAAACCTGCCCTCCCTCTGGTTGAAGATGCTGACCCCGGTCACGTCGTTGGGCAGCAGATCAGGAGTGCATTGCAGCCTCTTGAACTCCAGTCCTATGCTCACCGCCAATGCCCTAGCAAGCATCGTCTTGCCAGTGCCGGGCACATCCTCTATGAGCACGTGGCCCTGACATAGCAGCGCCACCAGCAGGTACTCTATCTGCTCCCGCTTGCCGATGATCACCCTCTCCACGTTCTCTATGATCCGCTGTGCAAAGCGGGTGACCGCGTTCTCCCTGTCCTCGACCGTTGCCATGCGCTCCTCCTGCTCATCCTTTGGTATTGCCAAACAGTCTAACACCTTTAACCCTCAAGTGGTACCCCTACTGAATGGCCTGCAGGAAGCAGGGAGCTATGCTCCTAGCTCATGATACCGAGCCCATAGACGCTTGCCCGACCCAGGAAGAACCGGGGCCACCTCCTATACCCTGATCAACTTATTTGCTTATAATAGCATCTGCTATAAATTGCTGATTTATAAGGATCGTGAGGCGAACAAATGCTGTCTGTGCTGAATCCCAGGCAAAGAGCGTGGGGTATGACGTTAGCAGGCGGGATCTTGGAGGTGGTATGGGCAACCAGCCTAAAGCTCACAAGCGAGCGGTGGGAGGCCATCAACACTGCGGAAGCCGGGGCAGGACGGGAGGCTACCACTATGGCGATCTACCTACTGATCACGATCGCAGCTATCATCGCGAGCTTTGACCTGCTCACCCGTGCTTGTCGTATCCTTCCCGTGGGCACCGTGTACGCCGTGTTTGCGGGCATTGGCGCCGCGGGGGTGACCCTGGTCGGCATAGCCGCGCTTGGTGAGACCTTCTCCATACTCAAGATAACCCTGCTGATGCTGCTTATCGCCTGTATAGTGGGGCTGAAGTGGACCGAAGACAGCGCAGAGGATGCTGTGAGGTAGATTATAGATGGCATGGGTGTACCTCCTGCTAGCTGGGATGTTCGAGATAGTGGGCGTGATCGGGCTGAAGTTGTCGGCAAAGAACCCCACATGGACCCATCAGCTCATGCTATACGGAGGGTTCATGATCAGCTTTCGCCTCCTGGTCAGCGCGCTCAGCGAACTACCCATATCCACTGCCTATCCTGTATGGACCGGTATCGGCACGCTGGGGGCAGCGATCGTCGGTATGATCTTCTTCCGAGAGCGAATGCACGGACTCAGGATAGCCTGCATAATAGGTATCACAGCTTGCGTCGCCGGCCTACGCATGCTGGAGTAAAGCGTATTAGATCAGTACAGTCCTGTGGGCTACTGCAGCAACTGCTATGGTCCATAGCGCGACCTCGGCGAATGCTGCTAACGAAACTTCCCTCAGCGATTGATCCTAAGCAGCCTGTTATGACATAGTGTTAGGTAAGCACCATACTATAGGGGGGATATAACATGTCAGAAGGAATAGGCTTCGGGGTGTTCGTGCCGCAGGGATGGCGGATGGACCTAGTGGAGATCCCAGATCCAGTAGAGCAGTACGAGGCCATGACCAACGTAGCCAAAACAGCCGATTCCATCCCGGGATGGGACTCCATCTGGGTCTATGACCACTTCCACACCGTCCCCTCACCCACCCTCAACACCACCTTTGAGTGCTGGACCATCACCGCTGCCCTTGCCAGGGACACCCACAGAGTCAACATAGGTCAGATGGTCACCTGCAACGGCTACCGCAACCCTGCTCTCCTGGCCAAGATGGCCTCCACTGTCGATGTCGCCTCCCATGGTAGACTCTACTTCGGTCTGGGAGCTGGTTGGTACGAGCATGAGTGGCGCGCCTATGGCTATGGCTTCCCTGAAACCAGAGTCAGAATGGGCATGTTCAGGGAGGCTTGTGCCATCATCCATGCCATGTGGACCCAGGACTACCCTCAGTTTGAGGGCAAGTACTACCAGATAGATCGTCCCATCAACGAGCCCAAGGGAGTCAGGAAACCTCATCCCTCCTTCTGGATAGGTGGTGGAGGTGAGAAGGTCACCCTCAGACTCGTCGCCCAGTACGCCAACGCCTGCAACCTTGTATCTACCGATCCGCAGGTGGTACAGCACAAGCTAGAGGTACTCAGGCAGCATTGTGAGGAGCTAGGCAGAAACTACGACGAGATCATCAAGTCCTCAGAGATCGTGGTCTATCTAACGGACAAGCCCAGAGACCACGAGGACGTGCAGCGCGCCCTCAGCACCCAGACGCCAGACTTTCAGGAGAGAGCGGTGGTGGGCAGGCCGGAGCAGGTAGTAGAGTGGATCAGGCCCTTCGTGGATGTGGGGATCAACTACTTCGTGGTGTACATGCTACGGGCGGCTTACGAGACCGAACAGCTGCACCAGTTCGCCGAGGAGGTCATCCCGCACTTTCCCACGTGGAGGGGATGAATGACTCCCCCAAATGAGCCCAAGGTGCAGATCTCGCTGGACGTTACGACTATATCGGAGGCGCTGGACATCGCCCACAAAGCGGTTAGGGCGGGGGTGCAGTGGCTGGAGGCCGGCACCCCGCTCATCCTGTCTGAGGGCCTGAAAGCTATCAGTGCCCTGCGAGATGCCTTCCCAAACAACACCATCGTCGCCGACACGAAGATCATGGACGGAGGCTACTTAGAGGCCGAGATGGTGGCACGGGCAGGAGCCGACTACGTGGTCGTGATGGGAAGGGCCCACGAAGCCACTATCAAGGAGGTGATTCGTGCCGGCAGGGATTACGGCATCGGTGTCATGGTCGACGATCTAGCGATAGAAGATAAGCCCCGCGCATGCAAGCGCTTTGAGGAGTTAGGAGCAGATATCATAATTCACCATGTCGGTTACGACGAGCGTCGAGACCCACAGGTAATCGCTAGCCGCGGGGGTACACCACCTAGGCCATCGGAGGACATCGATGCCGTTCTCCGTGCCGTTAGCATCCCGATCCAAGCTGTTGGAGGGCTGTCGATCGATGAGGCGATCGATCTAGTGCGCAGAGGTTTGCAGTTTCTGGTGCTCGGCGCACCTCTGGTGATAGATCCAGGAAGCTTCAGATCCGCGGAGGGCGATACAGAAGGCCTACTGCGAGAGATCATGAACAAGCTAAGAAGCACTCAGGAGGCAGAAGGGTGAGAGCACTGGTACAGTATGGGCTGGCACCAGGGCAGGTCGAGGTAAAGGACATCCCTGTGCCACAGGTTACCGAGAAGAACGTGCTGCTTAGAGTCGATGCGGTCGGCATCTGTGGCAGCGACATCCACCAGGTACACGGCACCCAGTCCTGGGAGGTCAACGTACCTGTGGTGCTGGGACACGAGTTCACCGGCACGATCGAGGAAGTTGGGGACGGAGTGCAGGGCTTTCACCCAGGGCAGCGAGTGGTCTGCGAGACCGCAGCCGTGATCTGCGGCCAGTGCATGCTGTGTCGCACCGGTCACTACAACCTATGCCCCCATAGAAAGGGCTTTGGCTACGGCATAGATGGGGCCATGGCGCAGTACGTCCTCGTGCCCACGAGGTGCCTCCACGCCATACCCGAGAACTCCGATCACGTAGCTATGGCTCTGGCCGAGCCAGCCTGTGTGGCCTATCAGGCAGTGGCGCAGGGCACACACCTGAGGCCTGGTGACTCGGTACTAGTGCTCGGACCAGGCCAGATAGGATTGCTCTCGGCCATGTTGTGCAAGCTAATGGGCGCAGGCCCGGTAGTGGTGCTGGGGACTGAACGAGACGCCCATCGCCTGCAGGTGGCCAAGAAGGTCGGAGTGGACGAGGCGTTGCGGGTTGATCAAGTCGACGTTGGCGAGTTAGCAGGCAGCGTAGGCGATGGACTAGGCTTTCATCTAGTGGTAGATGCTACCGGGGCATCAGCCTCTTTCATCACCGCCATGGAGGCGGTCCGCCCCTTAGGAGAGATAATCAAAGTGGGTTGGGGGCCACAACCGCTGGGGGCATCACTTGATCCACTCGTGCGCAAGGCGGTCACGGTCAGAGGCTCGTTCAGTCACACCTATGAGACCTGGGAACAGGTCATAAGGCTCATAGCTAGCGGCAATTTGCCCACCCACCAACTCGTGGGCTTCGCTGGAGGGCTCGAGGAATGGCGCAAGGGCTTCGACCTAATGGAATCCGGAGAGGTCGTGAAATCGGTACTACTACCTAACATGGAGGCAAGCTGAATGGGTGAAAAGCTACAGGGCAAGGTGGCGCTTGTGACCGGCGGCACGAGCGGCATAGGGGCTGGCATCGCAAAGCTCTTCCTGCAGGAGGGAGCCAGAGTGGTCATCAGCGGGAGGCATGCCGACCGTGGCAGCAAAGCCATAGCCCACATGGTTGAAGAGGGGGCTCATGAAGATCGGATCGTCTTCCATCGAGCTGACTTGGCCAGCCCTGCAGACTGCAGGGAACTAGTGGAGTTCACCTCAGAGACCTTCGGAGGGCTAGATGTACTCGTCAACAACGCTGGAGACTATACCCGAGGCACGGTGGAAGACACATCCCTGGAGCTGTGGGAGCTACATATGGCCGTCAACCTTAGGGCACCTTTCCTGCTGATGCAGTCTTGCATACCCCACATGCGCGCCAGGGGTGGGGGCTCCATCATCAACATAGGATCCGTCAACGCCTACATCGGTGCCCCCAACCTATTTTCCTATTCGGTCTCCAAGGGCGGCCTCATGACCATGACGAAGAACGCTGCCCAGCAGCTGAGCAAGTACAGGATAAGGGTCAACCTCCTCAACGTCGGGTGGACCCTCACAGAGGGAGAGGATCGCGTGCAGCAAGAGGTGACCGGAGACCCGCAGTGGCTGGCAAGGGCCACAGCTACCAGACCATTTGGACGCCTGCTCCTGCCGGAGGATATCGCCAAAGCCGCTTTGTTCTTCGCTTCCGATGACAGCCAACTCATCACTGGCAGCGTGCTGGTCGTCGAGCAACAGCCGGTGGACTGATCCGCAATGAAGGAGTAGTGCATGAGAGAGAAGATCAACCAATTGTTGTATAGAATCCCGCGTCGGAGAGCGTTGCTGAGCGCCTTGCCGATGCTGCTTGCTATCGAAGGCGCTATGAAACTGGAGAGCGATCCTTTCCTCGTGAGGGCAGCAGGCGATGAGACGGCACACGAGATCACAGCTTTCCTCATGGCCATGCCCCTCTATGGGGATCTAGGGGATTACTTGCCCATAGCCTTTGGAGCAATCGTGATGGACCTAGATCACATTCCCATGGAGCTGGGAATCAAGCCCCTGAGACCCAAGATCCCATGTAGGCCTTACACCCACAACCTTCTGTGCGCAGCATTGGTCTCGGTGGCCACATGGCTGCTGACCCGTAACCGGAGGGTTGCAACGGGAACTGCTGCGGGCATAGCTACGCACTACTTCCGCGACTTGGCCACCGGTGGGGCGCCACTGCTGTGGCCAGCCAGTACAAGGTGCTTCAGGATGCCCTACTGGGTGTACCTAGCAGTGTTGTACGCATCTCTGATAAGGAAGATGCAAGCACTTAGGGCAGGTGAATCCTCTTAGGGATTCACCTGCACCTTCATCGATTCCTGAGTCCCGGCGGTGTGTAGGGCTTGCTCGAACTCCTCCAGAGGAAAGTTGTGGCTCACCAAGGACTTCAGATCCACCACGCCCGACTCCGCCAGTTCGACTGCCTGCTCGAAGGTGTAGTTGATCGCCATCGAGCCTAGGATGGTGATGTCCTTGTTATAGATCTCAAATGGGTTCACGCTGATGGAGCTGTTCATGGGGCACACTCCAAAGACCATCAGCTTGCCCATGGGCTTGACGTACTTGAAGCCCGCCTCCAGCACCTTCGGCACACCGGTCACGTCGATGACTATATCGAAGCCGCGAGGTGAGATCTGCCGTAGATGCTCTTCCTGGGAGTCATCAGCCAGGACCACATCGCTGGCTCCGAACTTTCTGGCGGTCTCCAGTCGGAAGGGATATAGATCAGTAACCACGATTTGAGAGGCGTTGCCGTGCCGCAACACCTGAAGCCAGAGCATGCTCATCGGGCCCGCTCCCAGCAGAAGCACCGAATCTGCAGGCTGAGCCTGCAGGCGCTTCATGCCCCAGACCACACAGGCCAGGGGCTCTATCAACGCCCCCTCGGCAAAAGAGATCTTCTCGGAGATGACGTAGCAGTTGCGAGCGGGCACCTTCACGTACTCGGCGAACGCCCCACTGGTCGTATCCCCTATGGCTCCCCATCGTTCGCAATGGTTGCCCTGTAGCCTGCGACAGTAGTAGCATTCCCCACAGAACAGAGAGGGGTCCACAGCCACTCTATCTCCCTCGCGCAGGCCAGATACATTCTCACCCACGGCCGCCACCACCCCGGCGAACTCATGCCCAGGTATCAAGGGATAATGAGATAGGAAGGTACCAGCGTAGATGTTCTTGTCGGTGCCACAGATACCGCAGGCCGCCACCTGCACCACCACCTCCCCAGGACCGGGCTCGGGCTTGGGCACGTCCTTCACCACCACAGTTTTAGGTTGTTCTACTACTACTGCCTTCATCGCGTACCTCCATAGCTATGAGTCCAGCGCTGCCAGCATTATATCCCAGGGATATCGTACGGTGTGTGTAGCTCTATGAGATGCCCATCGGGATCCATGCAGTAGAGTTGCGTTACCCCGTCACCACGGGGACGTGGTCCCAGCAGCACCTGTACCCCGTGGCGGTGCAGACGATCCACGATGCCTTCCAGATCGGCCACAGCAAATGCCACATGGCGAGCACGACCGATATCCCTTACAGGGTCGGGGCGAGCCTCTTTGTCTCCCGGCTCCTGTGGGGCATCATGAGCCTCTATCAAGTGCAGCTCCGCACGCCCGCTCACGAACCACCTGACGGCGTGGGTGAAGCTGGGAGGAGTGGGCACCTCCGAAAAGCCCAGCACGTCCTTGTAGAAGGCTGCCGACCTGTCAAGATCGCTCACGACGAGCGTTACATGGCTTAGACTAGATATCATAGCGTTTTCCTCCATCAAGGTCTTACTATAGTGCCATCCCGGCGCCTGACGGGCAGCCAAGAGCCATTCCTAGGATCATCAGGGTACGGGAATTCCGCGGCCAGGCGCTCATCCAGATCAACACCTAGACCAGGCTTGTCGTTAGGCCACATGTAGCCATCACGTATCTCAGGACACCCTGGAAAGACTGCCCTAGCTTCCTCGCCGAATAGGTGCTGTTCCTGCACACCAAAATTGGGACACGACAGATCCAGATGCAGGTTGGCGGCATGTCCCACGGGCGACACATCGCCGGGGCCATGCCAGGCCGTGCGGACACCAAACAGCTCTGCAAGGGCAGCGAGCTTGCGGGCAGGGGTGATGCCACCTATCGCCGATATATGCACCCTGATGAAGTCTATGAGCCTATCCCTGATAGGCGGCACATACTCCTGGGGGTGCACGAACAGCTCACCGAGGGCTATCGGCGTGGTGGTATGCTGACGCAGCAGGGGCAGGTAGTCCAGGTCCTCGGGCGCCAGCGGATCCTCCAGGAAGAAGAGCTTATAGGGCTCCAAATCTCTCGCCAGCTGCACGGCCTGTATGGGGGGCACACGCTCATGCACGTCGTGCAGCAGCTCCACCTCGAACCCGAACCTGCTGCGCAACTGATCGAACATCCGGGGCACCATCCGACAGTATGGGGTGGGTTCCCAAGGGCGCTCACCCAGGCCCAGGAGCTGAGGTTCCCTGGAGCGGCCGCCGCCTGCCGCGCCATAGGTGGAGTAACCAGGCACAGCCATCTGGCACCTGATGTAGCGGTAGCCCTGCTCTATGAACCTTTGGACGCTGTCCGCAAGCTCCTCTATGTCCCGTCCTGAGGCGTGGGCATAAACTGCCGCGGCCTCTCGGCACTTCCCTCCCAGCAACTGGTACAGAGGCATGCCAGCAAGCTTGCCCTTGATGTCCCACAGTGCCATATCCACACCGGCCAGGGCATTATTCAGCACTGGGCCGTTCCGCCAGTACGAGCTTAGGTTCACCGACTGGTAGATGTCCTCTATCTCGTGCACGCTGCGGCCCACCAGAAAGGGTCTCAGGTAGCTATTGATCACCTCCACGACCGCCATGGCCCTTTGGGTGAAGGTAGCGCATCCTAACCCGTAGAGGCCTTCCTGGTTGGTCTCCACCTTCACCACCACGAGACGAATACCCTCAGGGGCCGTGCATATAGGCCTGATATCTCTTATCACCACCGTATCCGTATCCACCATGACATCCTCCACGAATTCCTATGGCAGAACAGTGTAGCACAGTTAGCTATAGTATAAATACTTTCCTCTACTCTATAATGGCAATCGGGATATACATGGGGACCCACACACATTCCTCTACCCGTACGAACCAAATAACATATGAGGTGGTGCCTTAGTTATGAACACTATATCTTTCATGAGCGCGAACTACGTCGCAAGGGTGCTGGGCTACAACATGACCGAGGGGTGGGGTCAGGGTGACAACGCTACCAACGAGTACTTCCGACCCATCGAGACCTTTGGCCAGCGGTTCGAGGAGATACTGGCAGATATCAGGGCCCTGGGGTTCGACCACATGGACCTGTGGCTTGCGCATCTCAACCCGCGCTGGGCTACAGAACAACATATACAGGTGGCAAAGGATCTCCTGAGCAAGCACCAGCTCGGAGTCGTCAGCCTGGCCGGTGGTATGGGGTCCACTCGCGAGGAGTTGGAACGGATATGTGCCCTGGCCACCAGCCTAGGGGTTACAATACTGGGTGGTGTATGTCCATTGCTTTATGAGGATCGGGACTTCGTCATCGATACTCTCAAGCGCTACAACCTCAAGTTAGGTATAGAGAACCACCCCGAGAAGAGTCCCCAGGAGATGCTGGAGAAGATCGGGGATGGTGGCGACGGCACCATAGGCACTACTGTTGACACGGGCTGGTATGGTACTCAAGGATACAATGCCGCGAGGGCGATCGAGGAATTGGCTCCCTACGTCTTTCACGTGCACCTGAAGGACGTTCGAGAGGTAGGATCACATCATACCTGCCGGTACGGCGAGGGGGTGGTGCCGATTAGGGAATGCGTGGATGTCCTCAAGCAGATAGGCTACTCCGGAGCCATCAGCGTCGAGCACGAGCCCGAGACCTTTGACCCTAGCGAGGACTGCCGGGCAGATCTCGAGATGCTCAAGGAATGGCTAAGCTAACGCAATAACAACATAAGGAGAGTTGTACATGGCGGACAAGATAGGAGTAGGCATCATAGGTTGTGGCAACATAGCTGGCAGGTACGCAGCCAACCTCAAGGAATACCCCGAGATAGAGCTGGTAGGGGCCACGGACATAGACTACAGCCGTGCGGAGGCGCTCACCAAAGAGCACGGCGGCCAGCCCTACCGCACGACCGCTGAGCTGTTGGCGGACGACAGGATCCAAATGGTCGTGAACCTCACGATCCACCACGCCCACAAGGCGGTGATCACCGAGGCCCTCAACGCCGGCAAGCACGTCTACAGCGAGAAGCCGCTGGCGATGACCTACGCGGACGCCCGTGAGCTCGTCGAGCTTGCTCAGTCCAAGGGGCTCAGACTAGGGTGCTCCCCCATCACCTGGATGGGCGAGGCCCAACAGACCGTATGGAAACAGATACGTGAAGGGAAGTTGGGAGACGTCCGCGTGATCTTCGCCGAGGTAAACTGGGGCAGGATCGAGACTTGGCACCCGGCCCCCGAGCCGTTCTACGAGGTCGGAGCCCTATACGACGTTGGGGTCTACCCGCTCACCCTCATAACCACCATCTTCGGCCCAGCTAGAAGAGTATGGGCCAAGGGCGAGCTCCTCAAGCCCGATCGTCAGACACTGGACGGCCGCCCCTTCCACGTAAGCACGCCAGACTTCGTGGTCTCGGTAGTGGAGCTCGAGAGCGGGCCTGTAATACGCCTGACAACCGACTTCTACGTCGGGCAGCACAGCAAGCAGAAGGGCGTCGAGTTCCACGGCGACGTGGGATCGCTGTACATCTCCAGCTGGCAGGTGTTCGACGCTGACGTCGAGTACACCGAGTTTGGCAAGAAGTACGAGCCCGTGCCCCTCATAAAGGAGCCGTACCACGGTACGGAGTGGGGCAGGGGAGCTAGAGACATGGCCCAGGCTATCCTCGAGAACCGCCCGCACAGAGCCACGGGCGAGCAGGCCGCCCACGTGGTGGAGATCCTGGAGGCGGCCACTAGATCCATGGCCTCGGGCGAAGCCGTTGAGGTACAATCCACCTTCAAACAGCCAGCTCCTATGGATTGGGCCTCCTGACGATCAACATGGCGGGGCTCTGTGCCCCGCCACCCGATAAAACTATGGCAGCAGGCGAGATACAGCTCATAGCCGTACAGATGAAGCTCAATCTAGAGGACTACTGGAGCCCTCAGAGCTTCGAGAGGAAGGTATCCTCCCTGATGGAAGAGCTGGCTCCCCACCTGCGAGGCAATCTTCCCACTCTGGTAGCCTTCCCGGAGGACGTTGGCCTGATGCTCGTGCTGCAAGGGATGCGGGACCTCCTGCAGGACGCACGCTCCACAAAGGAGGCTATATCTAGGGCCGTACGCGCTCATCTGCTACCCGTCATCTTCCATAAGCTTCTCCATAGAACGGGGTGGGCTTCTGCGCTCATCCTACACCGCTGGAGGGCGATGGCGGAGACCTATCTGAGCACGTTCTCTCGAGCAGCACGGATCTACGGAGTGTACATCGCTGCGGGAAGCATCCCCCTGCCAGCGATCGATCTGGACGGGCTCAATGCGAGGGTGGTCGACCACAGGATCTACAACACCGCGTACCTATTTGATCCCAGCGGGGGAATCGTTGGCACCCAACGGAAGGTACACCTGATAGACCTGGAGGGGCGTCAGATGCTTGGTCTCACACCCTCACAGGTGGGAGATATCAAGACCTTCAAGACCGAGCTGGGCACTGTGGGGATCGCGATCTGTCTGGACGCCTTCCAGGAGGACGTGCTACAAGCCCTATCGGCACAGGGCGCCCAGATCCTGGTCCAGCCTTCCGCCAACCCCGGCCCATGGACACGTGAGCAGCAGGAGGACTGGCTCAACAGTAGCTATAAAGCCACACACATCAACCGATTCTTTACGTACGCCGTCAACCCTATGATGACCGGCAAGGCATGGGACCTCGAGTTCTACGGACAGTCCAGCATCATCACGAGCGAGCACACACCAAGCACAAAAGGCTACAAAGATCTGGGACCCATGGAGGGCTTTCTACGGGTAGCCTCGTCAGACGGCGATGAGGAGATCCTGGTAGCTCGTGTCCCGCGCCCCGACTTCGCTCCCTAACACCGCGGTAAACACCTAGGGAGAAAATCTCGGCACGCTCATAAGGTACACAGCATAAGAACCCAGAAATCTCGCTAGCTTCCGTAGCGAGCAAGCAAATCATACCAAAGTACTATTGCAGATACGCAGAGATTATTATATGATCCTGTCATATATATTTATATAAATCTTTATGTACATGTTTGTATATCTATATGTATGTTATAACCATTATCATCGTAGTGAGGATCGGCCATGTCCAGATCACCACCCGCCACACAAACCCCAGACCTACGGCACTCGGTACGCGCAATGAACCTAAGGAGGAACGACATGAGGACAAGAGCATACGCTTTACTTTTGGCATTGCTGGCGCTGCTGCCGGCGCTGCTGTGGGCCCACCCCCATCGCGCCGCGGCAGCACCAGGCGAACTGACGAGGGTGACCCTCGGCGACAACGACCGCCAGGTCCCCAACTGCACCGGCGACGGCTACCTGGGGGCAAGGGACACCAAGATCGACTCCTCGGGGCGCTACGTGCTGTTCCGCACCCGCTGCAGCATAGTCGTCAAGTGGGGCAGCACCCAGCAGCGGATAGCCGACGGCAAGGACCACCTCTACGTCCGCGACCTGCGCACCGGCCACACCTACCTGGTGGACCGCAGGACGGACGGCAAACCCTCCAACGGCTGGGCCGGCTGGGCGAGCTTTGCCGGCAACGGCCGCTGGGTGGCCTTCGCCTCCAACGCCACCAACTTCCCCGACAACGGCGATCAGCAGGGCGCTCTGTGCGGGGTGGGGATAGACTGCAGCTACGACGTCTACCTGGCCAACCTCGACGTGTCCAGGGACGGGCAGATCGGCGAGCCCGGGGACATATCGGTCACGCTGGTCTCGAGCGGCGAGGGCGAGTCGGCCTACGATCCCACGCTGGCCTCCAACGCGGACTACATAGCCTACACCCGCATCACCCCGAACAGCTCGCACATCGTGCTGTGGGACAGGGTGCACGACCAGCGCTTCTACGTGGACCGCGCCAACGGGCAGCTCTCAAACGGCCTCTCCTTCTGGTCGGCCATGTCCAACGGCGGAGACAAGGTGGCCTTCGTGTCGAGGGGCAGCAACCTCGTCCCCGGGGACACCAACGGGGAGATGGACCTCTTCCTGTGGACCCGGGCCTCTGACACCGCGACCTGGGGCACCGTCAAGCGGCTGAACACCGCGGCCTACGGCGGCCAGTCCTACGCCGGGGTGGGCGCGCCCAGCATCTCCGAGGACGGCGACAGGGTGGCGTTCTGGACTGCCGGCAATCTTGCAGGCGACGACACCAACGGGCTGGAAGACGCCTATGTCTGGGACGCCCGGATCGGCCATCCGGTGCTCATCACCACCTCCAGGAGCGGCGGCAATTCCAACGGGGTAACAGACTCTGCCACCATCTCAGCCTCGGGAAGATATCTATCATTTACCTCCCGGGCATCCAACCTGGTTGCCGGAGATACCAACGGTGCCAAGGACGTGTTCATAGCAGAGCTGTGGTCACTGGATAATCTACCTAAGAGTAGTTGGAGGATTGACCCCCTGCTAGCACAGACCTACAGGGTAACGTTCAAGCGCAAGCCCACGGGCACATCCTACCCAGGACTGAGCAACGGGGACTACGGCTCCTTTGCGGAGAGGCAGGGGCTGATAGTATTCCAGACACTGCAGCCTTTGGTCTCGAACGACACCAACGGCGCCTACGACGGTTACATCTACAAGCTACCCGTGGAGGTCATGGCCCAGCTGCGCTCGCGAAGGTAGTCTGGTGCGGTAGGCTGGTGGGAGGATGCCCTCCCACCAGCCTACCTGTGGCCAAGAACTACGAAAATGCACGCTAGAACCACAACAAGGAGTCAAGCACGTTACGCCGCCAAGGTCCTCACGACTTGCCCACACCCTCAAGATCCTAGGAACTCAGCAGGGACTAACACCGGTCTTAGTGTGAGCATCGAACGGAAATCTGTCTGGTG
>JBHORE010000224.1:0-5288 GCA_042408415.1 Thermobaculum sp. | reverse complement strand
TCGCGATACCCAAATCTGCCGCAGCCATTGCCGGAGCATCGTTTATACCGTCTCCTACCATTGATACCTTCCCGTATTTGTCTTTGAGCTCCCGAATGGCTTGAACTTTGTCCTCAGGTAAAAGCTCCGCTCGGTATTCATCTATACCCAGTCGTTGAGCGAGTGATCTGGCTGTAGTAGAGTTATCACCGGTGAGCATGACTATGTGTTGTATTCCGTTTTCCTTCAATTTCTGTATTACTTCTCGTGACTCAGGTCTAGGTTCATCTTCAACTGCTATAGATCCAAAAACTTCTCTATCAGAGCCTACTACCAATACTGTTCTGCCATCTTCCTGCCACCTCTTTATCACATGTGAAAGTCTACCCATATCTACTCCTAGTTCTTCAAACAATCTAGGTGTTCCTATGTAATAAGTGGTGCCATCGATGGTAGCCCTTGCTCCGCGCCCTGTGATAGCTTCAAAGTCAGATATTTCCTTTGCTACAAGCTCAGATTCACTCTTATCATGCGGGTAAAGATGTTGATGTTCATTGCCATGCTCATGCTGGATGCTGCTAGCCACTTCCAGCTCTCGCCTCCTCAATATGGCGGCAGCTAAGGGATGCTCGGATCTCTCTTCAATAGTAGCTGCAAGGGATATAACCTCTTCAGGTTCATAGCCATTGGCAGTATATACCTCTACTACCTCCGGTCTTCCGTGGGTCAAGGTGCCAGTTTTGTCAAAAGCTATAGCACCAATTTGGCCAGCTAGCTCTATATAGCCACCACCCTTTATCAGCATGCCATGCCGAGATGCATTAGCTAGCGCGGCAACTATAGCTACTGGGGTGGATATTACCAGAGCACATGGACAGCTTATAACTAGCAATGTTAGCGCCCTATAGAACCAGGGTATAAAAGGTTCTCCCATTAATGGTGGTATCGATGCCACTAGTATGGCTAACGCGATTACAGCTGGGGTGTAGTACTTAGCGAAGCGCTCCATAAAACGCTCAGTTTTGGCGCGATTGGCCCCAGCTGTTTCTATCAGCCTGGTGATCCTAGCGATAGTGCTATCTCCAGCTAACTTTGTTACCTCTACCTCTAGGTATCCCCTCTGGTTCAGAGTACCAGCGTAGACATCATCTCCAGGTGACTTCTCGACAGGTAGACTCTCTCCAGTTATAGGGGCTTGATTGACGGTGGAGTAGCCAGAGATTACGCGTCCGTCCATGGCTATCCTCTCACCAGGACGTACAAGCATCACATCCTGCAGCTCCACCTCCTCTACAGGCATCTGTATGGTTTCACCACCTCTTCTGATTCTTGCTACCTGTGGGGCTATCTGGAGGAGTTCCTGTATCGCATTACGAGCTCGATTAATAGTTAGCGATTCCATCCCCTCGCCAAGGGAGAATAGCATTACCACGGTAGCAGCTTCAGCCCACTGATTGATTATTACAGCTCCTAGTACGGCCACCGTCATCAGGAGATCTATACTGGCGGTCTTAGCCCTTAGGAGTGTCACCATGCCAGAGCGAGCGATATTGTACCCTCCAAAAATTATGGCCAGTCCGTAGAATATCAGCTGGATCAGGTTTACTTTTTCTAGGCTAAGCCCAAATGCAGCTAGTATTGACGGTATCTCCGGGAATTGGGGGATTATCCCTTTACTATTGAGAAAGCCAAAGATAACACCTAGTAGGTAGAAGAATCCTGCAATGATAGCTGCTCTTAGCTGCTGTATGTGCAGCACTTGCGAAATCCAACCCTTATTTCTTACTGAAGTCGATTCGGTCCCAATATTGTTTTGATCTACAGGCTCAGCACCGTAACCTGCTGATCTAATAGCCTTAACTAACTTGCTAGCTGTATCATCTTTATGGGATTCGTCTTGTAGAGTAACCTGTACGCTTGACGTGCTGAAGTTTACGTCGCAGTCCCTAACCCCTTCAACAGAGCGAACTGCGCTCTCTACAACCCTTGCACAACTGGCGCAATCCATTCCCTCAACTTTGATAACTATCTTCTCTGCTTGATTCATGCTCTTCCCCATCATCTGCTTCACTTTCAAGCAAGTGATTTAGAGTTTGTTGAATGAGGTTGACCACGTGATCATCACACAACTGGTAGTAAACTGTGCGACCTGTCTTGCGATACTTGACAAGCCGCATAGCTCTCAGCAACCTTAGTTGATGTGAAACTGTACTCTGCTTGAGTCCGAGTTTGTCCGCTATTTCACACACGCACGATTCGCCACCAATCAAAAGAGTTATTATTTTTAGGCGTGTCGAATCGGCCAATACCCCGAATACCTCAGCTAGATCCAGTGCTAGATCATCACTGAGTGGTAAAGTATGTTTATAGGTAGACGAAGAGCTATGCTCTTCGGTGCATATATCTTGCGGTCGTTCTAAGGCTTGTAACTTACTCATCACGCACTGCCTGAATTCAATATATGAACAACTATTCATATATATTCTACATAAACTCTTGATTAGCATCTAGGGGCAAATATCATGACGAACGAAATAGTACTGATTTATACTGTTTGTGGATCAGTTGAGGAGGCCGAGAAAATAAGCCAGGTGTTAATCCACGAATCGCTTGCTGCCTGTACTAATTACTGGCCTATTCACAGCATGTACATGTGGAAGAATGAGCTAGTAAATGATAGTGAAGTAAGCATGATAGTCAAGACGACGCACGAAAAGATGGCCGAGGCTTGCAGGAGAATACAGGAGCTACACTCTTACGAGTTGCCTTGTATATTGACACTTTCTCCAACCTATGTTGATCCATCATATGCAATGTGGATTATAGCTGAGACCAGAGCTAGTACTAGTGAGGACGCCTCGGCTAATAACCGTGAGCTAGCTACTGAGACATAGCCCTTCTCTTGATAGCTAGCGCGTCTACCTTAGATTCCCATTCAGCCCTGAGCTCTCGCTCCCTAGCAGACATTGCGCTCTTTGCGGCCTCGGCAGCTTCTCGCCGTCGAGCGTCAAGCTTTCTTCTCAATTCTTCGCCAGATTGAGGTGCAGCAACTATAGCTATCGCAGCTCCAACCGCTAGCCCAACTCCTGCCCCCAGGATGAACCTAAAGAGTTTACCCACCTCTCTTCCCTCCAAATAGCTAGATAACACAAATCATTATAGTTCAGATGACTCGTCTTCTGGATATTCAGGCTTAGGAATCAATCCTTCTTTCTGCAGTATCCATACGGTGGCGCGATTGAGCAATACCGACAGGAAAGATAACGTTATAAGTACGATCAATGGGGATATCAATATGCTCATTAGACCAACTAACAGCGCCATTATCAGCAAGGTCGTGGTAAAGAAAGGATATCTCGAGAATGCCACAAACCCATTCCTAAGCGCTGTAAGAGCACCTTTCTCAGACCTAACCATCATAGGTCCAGCGAGGAATATGGTGCCAAACCAAATCCATCCTATGACAATGCTAACCATTGATAGAGGTACAGCCCATGTAGCGTTTACTGAGAGATAAAAGCCTACTACAGTCAAAACGATGGCTATCCCAATAACTTCCAGCCCCAGGAGCATCCAAGCTCTGCTCGCATCGCTTCTAGCATGCCTCAGCATCAGAGTAACTTCTGGTCTCTCGTTGTACACTAATGATTCAGCCGTAACATGTAGCAGGCCAATCAACAATGGAGCACCTACGATCACGAATAGCAGTATACCTACTACGATAGTAGCCAATGGATGTATACCAATAGCATCCATCCCCAGACCTATCAAGAAAGGCAACAGAATAGCTCCTACAGCCACTACCACGTTACAGACACTGTATCCGACTAGATTGAACCAGGTGTCTCCTATAGATCTGAAGAATACCCTAAGTGCCGATATCATCTTTGCCTTCCCACCACTGCCTAAGTTTTTTTATCTGCTCTGCACCTGAATTCTTATCTGCTATCTGGGGCGTTTCAAGTATCCAGGGTTTGAATCGAATGTCGGCATTGGTGAGTAAAGCTTTCCATCCTCTCTCACCAATTGTTCCCTCGCCTATGTTCTCATGCCTATCTCTTCCGCCCCCAATACGCACATTAGTGTCGTTAGCGTGTATTAATTTTAACTTATCGAACCCTATTTTTTGATCAAATTCCTCCAGAGTTTGGTTGACAGCATCCTCGGAGGATAGATCGTATCCGGCAGCCCATATATGGGCAGTATCCAGGCATATAGCAACTCTCTTTGTATCACCTATTTTATATAGTATCCGTGCTAAGTCCTCGAAGTTTGATCCCAAGCTGTTCTTGGTCCCAGCACTGGTCTCCAGAAGAATAGGGACGTCATCTGTATTATCAAGCGCAGTTTTAACGCTATTCACAAGGTTTTTTTCCGCCTCTTCTCTTGTAGTACCTGATGATGAACCCAAGTGTATAACTACGCCTTGTGCTCCTAACCTCTTGCCCCAACGCAAGTATGAGATTATGGAACTAATGCTCTTCTCTCTTAGTTCGATATTTGGGCCAGCAGGATTTAAGAGATATATTGCGTGTAGGAAGATGGCGCGAAAATTGCTTTGATTGTATGCATCAATGAATAACCGCACCTCTTCATCGGAATGTGTGGGTTCTCTCCATTGCTGGGGAGCACTCACGAATATTTGTATGCAGTTGGCACCGATTTCGAGTGCTCTGGGCACGGCCTTACTTAGACCGCCCCCTATACCAACATGTGCGCCTATTAGGGGTTCCTGGATAGCCTTATTTTTCTCACTCATGCTGAGAAATATATCACATCATACGACCTCAAGTGTGATTTTGTCTCCTAGCAGCCTGGCCTGGATAGCCGGAAAAAGCAGCTATGTATAGGGTGTTAGACAACCGTTACGAGGTAGAGTGGAAGGTAGGGCAGGGAGGAGCTGCGGAGGTATACCGAGCGGTGGACCAGAGGCTTGGGAGGGTGGGGGCGCTGAAGGTATTGAGGGCTGGGCATGCCCAGGATGAGAAGTTCAGGGCGAGGTTCATCAACGAGGCCAGGGCAGCAGCGAGGTTATCGCATCCCAACATAGTGGATGTGTACGACTATGATGAGGTGGATGGGACGTACTTCATAGCGATGGAGTACGTGGATGGGAAGAACCTCAAGGAGTACATCAGGGCGAGGGGTAGGCTGAGTGAGGGGGAGGCGATAAGGATCACGGAGCAGATATTGGAGGGTTTGAGTGCGGCGCACAGGGCGGGTTTGGTGCATCGGGACATGAAGCCGCAGAACGTGATGGTGACGGAGGGTGGTGTAGTCAAGATCACGGATTTTGGGATAGCGAAGGC
>JBHORE010000065.1:0-9518 GCA_042408415.1 Thermobaculum sp. | reverse complement strand
CGTTATGCTGAGCAGTACGGCAAAGACCCTCGACATGTAGAGGTTGTGCTTCGAGAGAGTAACCGCATAGTGCGTATGGATAGAGGCATCATTATTTCTGAGACCCGGCATGGATTCGTGTGCGCTAATGCGGGCGTAGATGCTTCTAATGTCAGGGGGGAAGAGTGTGTATGCCTCCTACCCTTGGATCCGGATGCCTCAGCCAGATCTATAGGAAAGCGTTTAGAGGAGCGCACTGGCTTTCACTTACCAGTGATTATCACGGACTCCTTTGGTAGGCCTTGGAGAAGCGGTATAGTAAATGTAGCGATTGGTGTTTATGGCATGTCCCCTGTTGCTGACTATAGGGGACAGGCAGACATATATGGTAGAGATCTAGTTGTAACTGTGATGGCAATAGCGGACGAGATAGCCGGTGCTGCAGAACTGGTAATGGGTAAGTTGAGCGCTGTGCCCGTAGCTATAGTTAGAGGATATCCTTACGAGCAAAGTGAGGGGTACGCAAGATCCCTAGTAATGCCCGCAGAGCGTGATCTATTCAGGTGATTCTTTAGGAGGTTGGTTATGGGAGTTATAGGCTACGCTGCGATGTTTGAGCAGTTTCATCCTACGGACCTACTGAAGTGGTGTCAGCTGGCCGAGGATGTGGGCTTTACCTCAGTGATGGCATCAGATCATTTTCATCCCTGGACTCCGCAGCAAGGCCAGAGTGCTTTTGTGTGGTCCTGGATGGGTGCTCTAGGTGCTCAGACTTCTCTAAGGTTTGGTACCGGAGTAACACCGCCAGGGTATAGATATCATCCTGCGATTGTTGCTCAAGCTGCTGCTACTTTAGAAGCTATGTTCCCTGGCAGGTTCTGGCTTGGATTGGGTGCGGGTGAGGCGCTGAACGAGCACATTGTGGCTGAGTACTGGCCTGAGCCGGCGACTCGTCTAGAGAAGCTGATGGAGTCGATCGAGGTGATCCAGAAACTGTTTACAGGTAAACCTGTGAAGTATCAAGGTAAACACATCAGAATGGAGACCGCCAAACTGTACACTCTGCCAGAAACTCCTCCCCCTATCTATGTGGCCACCTCTGGTCCTATTATGAGCGAGCGTACGGGACGCATGGTAGATGGTATCATCACCGTAGGTGCAGCAGATGAGAAGATCAAGATGCTGCTTGGCAGGTTCGAGAAGGGGGCTCGGGAAGCAGGCAAGGATCCATCCAAGATGCCTAAGATAATCCAGCTACACGTATCTTGGGCTGAGTCTCAAGAAGCTGCGATGGAGCAGGCTATTAAGGAGTGGCCCAACGGGGGCATGAACTTCCCTAAGCAGGATATCCGTAATCCCGAAGACTTCGAGGCTATGGCCAAGCTAGTAAGACCTGAGAACTTCAAAGGCAGAGTACTAATATCAGCTGACTTGGAAGAACATCGAGAACATATACAACACTTTATTGATCTTGGGTTTACTGAGGTCTACGTACATAATGTTGGTCGTAACCAAGAGCAGTTCATAAAGGAGTTCGGGAAAAGGGTTATTCCAAATCTACATTGGCCTGAGTATCAGGTAGTCCCATCTTAATATCACCCCTTGTTGCAGGTAAAGTCTGGGAATATTTACTATAAAATTGTCTACAGACTCCTCACTCTGTGAGGAGTCTTTTTGTATGTGCTAAAAGTGGTATGTATTACTGTATTGGTATAATGATCAGGCTCATTTACTTGTTCCTTAGCAAGGCTTAATTCCTTGGAGGTAGAGTGTCTAAAGACTCTAGGCAGTATACTCTCTCGAAGAGCCTCATCCTTGATCTAGCTATCATCACACTAGTAGTCCTAATATGCAGCCTGCCAGGTTTGTACTGGTTTGGGCGCAACTGGAGGCTGGCACAGGACCCAGCATGGTACATGCTGCAGGGACTCAACCTTGCCGGAGGCAGAGGGTACACCACGTATGGTGATCTGCCATCTCCGCTGCGTGGCCCAGTAATGGCGGTGATCATCGCCCTGATTATTAGTATTGTGGGGAACGACGTTGACAAGATAGTTTGGGTAATGAGGCTGATCTCAGCTTTGTCACCAGTAATGTTAGCTTTGGTTGTACGCAAGGTTGCCGGTATCTATCCTGGGATAATTGCTGGTGCTTTGACTGCGTTCTTTGGGCTCTTGTCTGTTCTCAGCATTGCGTTTACTGTTGATGCTGTGTTATTGCTTTTCTACTTGCTATCCCTGCTGCTTCTTATGCATGCTGTGCATAATGAGAGATCTTATGTTTCTTGGCTTCTCTCTGGTGTTAGCCTGGGGCTTGCCATCCTAACTAAGGAAACAGCCTTAGTTGCTTTACCTTCCGCGCTGCTGGCATCGTTCTTGTTTGAGGCTGGCTGGAGTAAACCTGCACTTCACTACCTGGGCTTGGTAGCCATCCTTTTACCATGGTGGGGATGGGTATATCTGCGAACTGGAGATATATATCTTGTCGATCTAGGTCAGGCTACTATCAGCTTGGGGCTAATATATGCAGCACTTTTGATGGCTGCCATGTCTTTGTTAGTTGGGTGGTTGTTACGTTACAGAATACTTGCCATCATCAGTAACAGATCTACAAGAGTTGTTCTCAGCTGGATCCTTACGGTTATATGGTCTTTGGCTATGTTTATACTCCTCTCTGTGAGCGTGCGTGATATAGGTAGTGATTCTCCTTTAGAGCATATACGTTCAGATATACTGCCGAACCTACAATTATGGTTTTTATATCCCTTAGTTATTCCCTATTTCCTTTGGAGGATCATCCTTGAGGGTAGATCTGAATGGCATCTCTATGGAACCTGTCTTTTAGGATGGATGCCAGTTGTAGTGATAGTTTTGATGATGGGATATGCTCCACGGCAGCTCATGGTTCCACAAGCCCTACTGTTCGGCTTGATTGGTAGTATGATCTTTGATCTCTGCACATTGCCCTTCAAGAAGGATAGGTATTATTCTGCATGGCTACGCATCTCGGGAATAGTTATTAGTTTGATCGTGTTTGCTGGAGTAACGTTTTCAGCGCTTGCCCATACCAGAAGCTTCGCTGAGTCACAGCCTAAGGGGCTAGCGACTTCAAGGCTTCCTTTACAAATCGACAGATCTGTGAGCCGTATTGAGAATTGGATCTCGGTTCATATACCAAGTGATGAGCCTATTACTGTTATTCTCACCGATGCTGCCAGATACCTTGATCAAGTTGCCCTTAGGGATGAGCTCAACCATAAATGGCAACAGTTCAATATACCTGTGTATAGCTTTGATGAGCCAAGCAACAATAATGTTTGCACTTCAATAGAGTGTAGTAAAGTTATATGGATACAGCATTTACATGGGTGTAGCTTTAGATTGCTATCTAGTACGGATCTACTACGGTTTATGCAGCATTCTGGCTCACAGTACCTACTATTGCCCGTTACAGATGCTGATCAGTTTGCTGGCTGGATTTGGCAGGGGCAACTGGTAGATGCTGGAGCCTTTGAGGTTGCTTACTCGGACATAAGACCTAAGGCTAAGCATTTTCAAGGATACATGATACTTAGGGCTAAGTTTAGAGCAGCTGTCAAGATAGAATCTTATGCTGTAGGCAGTTCTGAGGTGGAAGGGAGACTTACCAGTTGCCTCAAGAAGGACAGAAAGGAAATGTTTTTCCCGCAAGGTAAAACGACTGGCATACCGGAGCCTACAAACTAAATTTGGAACTTTTTCGTTTCTGAATTCGATATTAAATGCGGTGGTCTATCTATGTTTGAGTTAGTGCTCTATATGGATATGAGGAGTAATGTTGGAGAATCGATATAGTAACCTGTTTGGTCGTCTTATAGACCTATCAGTTATAGCTTTATTTAGCTTACTTCCTCTCTACTGGTTTACCCGCAATTGGATGATTTACCCGGACGGTAATCGCTACCTACTGGAAGGACTTAATCTATCAGGTGGCAAGGGGTACGAGTTTTTCGGCGCACCAGCATACCCTCTGCGTGGTCCTGGTATGGCCATCATTATTGCCTCTATCATCAAGATCGTGGGGACTGATCTCGATAGGGTAATGTGGGGCATGCGACTTTTCTGCTTGATAGTGCCCTTTGCCCTGTACTTTATAGTTAGCAAGGTATCTGGCCGCCTAGCTGGTGTATTTGCTGCAATAATGGTCACATTCTTCGGGCTGCAGTCTGTGTTGACCATGGGCTTTACAGTTGACTCCGTTATGATGTCTATTTACCTTTTGTCCTTACTAGCTCTGCTCTGGGCAGTACATCTTGACAGCCTTCCTATTGGTTTTGTGGCCGGGCTATTACTGGGATTCAGTATTATCACCAAGGAGACCTCGATAATAGGTCTGCCGATGGCTCTTGTGGCAGTTTTGTTTTTCGGCAAGGGACTGTACGTACTCGTACCTTATTATCTAGGTACTGCACTCGTAGCAACGCCTTGGTGGGTGTGGGTATATCAGCATACTGGGCAGATATATCTGGTAAGTACTGGGCAGGTAGCTGTTACAAAGTTCATACCAGAGATAGTTGCCTTGGGATTAGTATTAGTGTTGACCCTTGTTGGTGCTTTGCTTCTGGCCCACAGGTATAGAGCTTTCATCCTGGATAGGTTTGGAAGCTATAGAGCCAGAAGGATAATTGCCTGGCTCATAGTCGTGGCTTGGGTAGGTGCTATCACCTATATGCTTTCCAGTGGAGCTGTATACAACTACAAGAATGTAACGCTGATAGCACATATGAAAGAGGACATAGTGCCCTATACTCGACTTTGGTATTTGGTCCCTGTCTCTCTGTTATACGTTGTATGGAGACTCTTCAGTAGACCAGACCCAGATTGGGATTACTTTAGTGCTGCTTCCGTTACTTGGATCCCTGCAGTAGTGGTTACACTGTTCTTTGGATTTGCTGCCAGGCAGCTTATCGCACCTCAGGTGTTCATTCTTGGAGCTTTGGGATGTATGATCGCTGATGTTGTGCGATTTTTGCCTTCGCTACGAATGAGTAAATTAGCCCATAAATTGTTGTGGGGAGTAGGGTCAGCAGTTTGTTTGGTGGTGCTTGTTACAGGAGTTATGCAAGCAAGAGGGTTTATTACTGAGCATAGACCTTCTAGGGGTACTCCCGTATATGTTCACATATATTCTCAGCAGGTAGCCCAGTGGGTAAGGCAGAACGTACCTGAAGGGCAAACCGTCATGCTAATGACGGACAGAGGAGGGACTTATTATATAGCTGAAGTACCTTTTCATGATAACTTACACCATGAATGGAGGATGGCCAATCCTGTTACTTTGCAGATTAGTACTAACTCGAGTCTTCAGGATCTGTGTAAGCGCTTTGATTGCAGTAGTGTTTTCTGGATAGACAAAAACACTGACACAAAAAGCATCGATTGTGATTTTAGGATCCTAGGTACTGATATGGTTACTAAGAAGCTAGATGACCTGCATTCATCTTATTTAGTCGTGATGGTTCAGAATGAGACCAGAAATACGTTGATTTGGTATCGAAAGCTTCTGGATTCGGGAAAGTTTAGAGAGGTATATAGTGCTGTTCCTAACGACAGGAGGTCTAGCTTTGCCGGTTTTCATGTGCTGCAAAAGATAGATAATGTATCAGCTAGAAGCCAGCCAATTTATATTACTTCTGATAGCCTTACCAGTCTTAACAGATGTTTAGGTGATCCTTCTGTAATAGAACGCTTCTTTCCTCAGGGTATAGAGGAACATAGATGATCAGGAACCAAAATTTCGAGACCCAAGTCTCATTCTTCATAGAAGCTCTCATTGGTTAGTTATCCCTGGAGGATATTATGCATAGGGGGCTAGTGCTCCGATATGCCAATAAGTATGACTTTTATATTTGCTTGTTACTAGTTATGCTTGTTAGCCTGCCAGGTTTGTACTGGTTTGGGCGTAATTGGAGGCTAGCCCAGGACCCAGCATGGTACATGCTGCAGGGACTCAACCTTGCTGGAGGTAGAGGGTATACCACGTACGGTGATCTGCCATCTCCCCTGCGTGGCCCAGTGATGGCAATGATTATTGCCCTGATCATTAAGTCGCTAGGGGTAGGGGCAACGAGAATCGTATGGATGATGAGGTTTATTTCTGTCCTCACTCCGGTCAGCCTTTACTTGGTTATCAAAGAGGTTAGGGGAAGGGATAGTGCTTTCTTATCAGTTATCCTATTTGCGTTCTTTGGCCTCCTTACAATGATGTTTATAGCCTTCTCCCCAGATGCTATTATGATGGCCTTCTATTTTTTGTTCCTGTATTTATTTGTGAAGAGTATAAAGTGGCGTCAAGCACTCCCAGCCTTTCTCTCCGGCCTGCTGTTGGGCTTAGCGGTTCTCACCAAGGAGACGTCTATGGTGGCTTTGTCCATTCCATTTATTGCATTTATTCTAATGCCAAATTCCGGTTTGCTTAGCTTTGTATGTTATGGTGGGTTATCTCTGGTACTTCTTCCGTGGTGGGTATGGGTATATATCAAGACTCATGAGATCTACTTAATCAATCTAGGCCAGATCAACATAAGCTCTCAGATATTTCTTCTGTCGCTAGGCGTTGCCTTGGTAATGCTAGTTATCGGAGCTCTTGCTCTGGTTATAGCTTCGAAGAGAGGGGTCTTCAGTAATATTCCTAATATCCCTATGAGCCTGAGAATTATGTTTTCTTGGCTATGCTTGTGTCTATGGGTTGTGCTTATTACATACGTGCTTATAAAAGGGGTATATGGCTACAAGGAACAGCCTCTAATTCAGCAACTAAAAACAGGTATTATTCCCT
The DNA here is from genome assembly GCA_042408415.1 of Thermobaculum sp. Classification (GTDB taxonomy): domain Bacteria; phylum Chloroflexota; class Chloroflexia; order Thermobaculales; family Thermobaculaceae; genus Thermobaculum. The sequence continues at coordinate 2,723 of JBHORE010000065.1, read as the reverse complement.
ACTTAAAGCTTTGGTATCTGTATCCTCTGGCAGTGGCTTATGGCATCTGGATAGCATATAGATGTAGAGACAATTTGTTGCATCTGTTTGTGATTTCTTCGGCTACTTGGATACCCATATTTATAGTAACCGTATCGAAAGGTTACGCTGCTCGCCAGCTGATAGTTCCACAAGCTTACATATTTGCCTTCTTAGGTATGATGATTGCGGACCTTACCAAAAATACCCTTTCTTGCTCTCTTCGTAAGAGAGAAGTTACTGTAGATATTCCCAGGTTTGTGGTCTTACTCCCTCTATGGATAATCCTGCTCGGAGCTGCTGCCTTTCATCTCAGGTGGATGCTAACTTTCACTGATGATTTAAGGCGGTCGGGCTCTATCTATGTTCGCCAAGCCGCGGTTAACACAGCCTCATGGCTTAGTCAAAACGTCCCCTATGGGCAGATGGTGTTTATCACATTAGACGGTACTAGCAAGATACCTGATCACTTGCCAGATATTCTGGCATTTGAGGATAAACTTAATCACTACTGGAAGTCTCCTTACTATATCAGCGATATCAATCCTGACAATTATGTAAGAGACCTATGTGCTCAAAGAAGTTGTTCTAGTGTTATTTGGATAGGTCAGGATGATGGTTGCAGGTATAGAGTGTTTTCCCTTGACTATCTTCGATCTCTTATGCAAGAGCATCAAAGTAGTTACCTGATTGTATTTAAGGTCAGACCTAATCCAGCGACCAGCTTTTGGGCTAATACCTTGGCTAGATCCGGCATGTTTGATGTCGTATACAACAGTAATCCCAAAGCTTACAAGACCAAACGAGACTTTCAGGGATTTGTGGTTTTCAGGTTGAAAAGTGATGCTCGTCCAGCCTCTAACTTACCCGCAGCTATTGACTCGAACTCACTCAATGAACTCAAAGCTTGTACGGCTAACAGAGTTAAGTCTATAGGTGACTTGCTTGGTAAGCAGGTAAGTATAATAGAACCACCATACAATGTGCTTTCTAATCCGGCTCGCTAAGAGGAGGTCACCTTGAACAATACACTCCCCACACCTGGGTTTGGCATGTTTCTACGCCAAGGTGGCAGGACTTGGCCTGAGATGGTTGAGAGGTTTCAGCTAGCTGATCAACTAGGCTTTGACTATGCTTGGACGTCAGATCACTTTGTTGCTGGTGAGGATGGTCTACAAAATCGCCTTGAAGGGTGGACTCTTATCGCTGGTCTTGCACCACTCACATCTAGGATAAAGCTCGGTGTCCTGGTTTCTGGTGTTACCTTCAGGCATCCTTCGCTCCTTATGAAGGAGGCTGTTACAGTCGATCATATTAGTAGCGGTAGGGTTATCATAGGTATTGGTGCTGCTTGGCATGAAGCTGAGCATCGCATGTATGGCTTTACCCTTCCTCCTGCTGGGGTGAGGGTTGCTATGGTTGCCGAAACTTTGCAGATCATGCATAGCCTGATGACCCAGCAGTACACTACTTTCAAGGGGCGCTACTATACCTTGGAAAATGCTCCTTTTGAGCCCAAGCCTGTTCAGAAACCGCGTATCCCGATACTGGTTGGTACAAGTGGGAATAAGATGCTAGAGCTGACGGCTCGCTATGCAGATATGTGGGATACCATTGGAGATCCTGAGTTTGTAGCTGAGCGCATGCGGTTTCTGGATAGTAAGTGTAAAGAGATAGGAAGGGACCCTTCTGAAATCCGCAGGTTTATACGTGAACCTGAGGATGACAGCGTTGCGACTTCGGTCGACAAGTTTCTGGATTTCTATAACCGCTATAGATCACTTGGATTTACGGATTTCACCATAGACTTCCCAAAGAATGGGGATGTTCGTACGTTGGAGAAGATAGCAACCGAGGTTATCCCGGAGTTGAGGAATGCGTAAGTCTGAGCTCTCTCCCCAAGAGTTGGCTTTTCTGCAATCTAGACGTGTTGCTCGCCTTGCAACAGTTAGTGAGAATTGCGCTCCCAGCAATATCCCTGTCTGTTTCGTTTACAAGGATAACCGCGTCTATATTCCATTAGACGAAAAACCAAAGTCCGTGGCTCCGACATATCTACGAAGAGTTAGAAACATAGTCAAAAACCCTTTAGTATCTTTGGTAGTAGACAGATATTCTGAGGACTGGGATTGTCTAGCTTACATACAGATACAGGGCAAAGCTTCTCTCCTACATGAAGGCAGTGACTATGATGAAGCTATAGCCTACCTCAGGGCTAAGTATTCTCAATATTTGGATATGAATATCCAAGCTAACCCACTTATAGTAATTGAGCCGGAGTATTTCAATGTTTGGGGCAGAAATTTTGCTCCTGATCGCTCCGATCGTGACCTGATGACGATTATTCGAGAACGTAGATCGGTCAGATGGTTTCTGCCTGAACCGATCCCTGGAGAGCTCGTAGGAAAGATATTGGAAGCTGGCAGGTGGGCTCCATCCCCACATGGTGTACAGCCTTGGCGCTTTGTTGTGCTTACTTCAGAGAGTCGTCGTCAAGAGCTCGCAGAAGCTATGGCCGAGACTTGGCGATATCAGTTGGAGATGGATGGCCAAGAAGCGTCAGTTGTCGAACAACGTCTAGCAAAGAGCAAAGCAAGACTTATATCTGCCCCTCTGGTAGTTATACTATGTCTTTACCTCCAGGATCTGGACCGCTATCCAGATCCTGACAGGCAACAAGCAGAGGAGATAATGGCGATTCAAAG
>JBHORE010000220.1:0-5542 GCA_042408415.1 Thermobaculum sp. | reverse complement strand
CAGCACATGGTTTCTGTTGAGGAAATCAAAGAATAAATTTGGGAGTGTAAGAGGGAAAGTGAAGCAGAACGAATTGCGTCCACCTGTCGGTGCTCACAAAGATAGGAAGCGTGTCGGAAGAGGTACGGGATCTGGTCATGGCAAGACTGCTGGGAGAGGTACCAAGGGGCAGAAAGCTCGTACCGGTAATGATCTGAGAATAGGATTCGAAGGCGGGCAAAATCCTCTAATACAGAGGATGCCTTTCAAGCGTGGTTTTACAAACCCCAACAGGAAGGAATATAAGGTCTTCAATCTCTCTGACTTGCAGCGTTTTCCCCCAATAAGTGAGTTCACACCAGAGGTCTTTGTAGATCTAGGACTCGTACCAAGAAAGAAATTGGAGAGAGGTGACCTACTTGTAAAGGTTTTGGGCGAGGGAGAGATTGATAGAGCCATAACCGTCAAAGTGCATAAGGTCTCTGCCAGCGCCAAAGAGAAAATCGAGGCTGCTGGAGGTCGTGTAGAGGAACTAGTATAGAGATGTTGCAAGCACTTGTTAACGCCTGGAGGCTACCGGATCTTAGACGTCGCATACTATTCACCCTGGGTATATTAGTTATATTCAGAGCATTGGCTCAGATAACGATCCCAGGAGTGGATCTTGAGAGGTTGAGGAATCTTTTTGAGCAAAATCAGACGCTCAATCTCCTCAACATATTCTCAGGAGGTACCATACGTCACTTCTCCATAGTGGCTATGGGCGTCTATCCATACATAACTGCAAGTATAATAATGCAACTTTTGATACCCGTTATCCCCAGCCTTATGGAATTGTCCAAAGAAGGGGGAGAACAGGGACGCATCAAGATCAACCAGTATACACATTATCTAACTGTACCACTTGCTGCGCTCCAGGCCTATGGGCAAGCATCTCTGTTACATTCGCAAGGTGTCATACCGGAATTTGGGTTGTTTGGTCCAAGCTGGCTTACAACCCTATCACTGATCGCTTCCATGACTGCTGGTACAATGCTGCTAGTCTGGATGGGAGAGCTTATAACTGAGCAGGGTATTGGGAACGGCGTATCAATCATCATATTTGGTGGTATAGTCGCGAACCTGCCAGGCATCGCCGGTCAGGTTCTTAGTGGTGGGACTGCATTCATTAGCTTTTTCCAGATCTTAGCAATAGTAGTAGTAACCGTTATCACTATTGCTGGAATAGTTCTGATAACTCTAGGGGAGAGAAGAATACCTATACAGTACACACGCCGTGTGCGCGGCGCCAGGATAGTACGTGGCGGGGGTAGCACACACCTCCCACTAAGAGTTAACTATGCTGGTATGATCCCGTTGATATTCGCTATCTCAATCATGATCTTTCCTAGCACCGTAGCTAGCTTTTTCCTTGGTGCTCGTAGCCAGATAATTAGGGATGTCGCACAGTGGGTTCAGGCTACCTTCAATCCAGAATCTTTACTGTACCAGGTTGGCTATTTCTTCCTGGTAGTGGTCTTTACTTACTTCTACACAATGGTCATATTCCAGCAGCAGAACATTCCAGAGAACCTACAGAGGCAAGGTGGGTTCATTCCTGGTATACGTCCAGGCAGACCGACTGCAGTGTATCTACAGAAGGTGCTGAATAGGATAACCCTTATAGGGGCTCTCTTCCTTGGGTTTGTGGCGATATTGCCATGGCTAGTTGGAATCGTCACGGGATTGAATAATGTGCTAATAAGCAGCACTGCGCTCCTGATAGTAGTAGGAGTGGCTATAGACACGATGAGGCAGCTAGAAGCCCAGCTGCTGATGAGGCGATATGAGGGCTTCATAAAGTAAGAAATTACTGTTTTGGGGTTGGATAGTGAACGTTATCCTATTGGGACCTCAAGGATCTGGAAAGGGTACCCAGGCAGCCGAACTTGAAACAAGGTTAGGCTTAACACACATAGCTAGCGGTGACCTGCTGAGGGAGGCTAGAGAGTTAGATACCCCGCTGGGAAGACTGGTAAAAAAGTACTATGATGCTGGTGAACTCGTTCCAGATGATGTGGTTATAGAGCTCATAGTGCAAGAGATAAACAAGCAACTAAATGGGAGAGGGGTTGTCCTAGATGGGTTCCCTAGGAATGTAACTCAAGCCCAGGCCTTGGACGAAGCCTTGGCCACTAATGGGAGGAAGATAGACAAAGTTGTAGAATTAGTTGCGCCTCTTGAGGTAGTCAAGAAGAGACTTGCAGGGAGGCTGATATGTAGGACTTGTGGTGCGGTCTACAACCTTGAAACTAAGCCCCCCAAGGTTCCGGGTAAGTGCGATCTAGATGGAGGTGAGTTGTATCAACGTCCTGATGATACTCCGGAGGCTATAGAAAAAAGGCTACAGATCTGGGCTAAGGAAAACGAAGGTTTGGTCAAATACTATCAGTCACGAGGAATACTTTATAAGGTTGATGCTAACAGACCGGTTGAGCAGGTAACCCAAGATATAATGGCGATCTTAAAGCGTGACTTGTAGACATAAACTTACTTCTGGAAGGCGTTTTGGCTATAATACTTAAGTCCAAAAAAGAGATAGATAGGATGAGAAGGGCAGGTCTGGTGTTGAGGGATCTGTTTGACCTTCTCATGCCTAAGATTAAGCCTGGCGTCACTACTGGAGAATTAGACGCATTTATAGAATCTTACATACGGAAGCAAAATTGCAAGCCTTCTTTCAAGAACCTTTATGGGTTTCCAGCTTCTGCATGTATAAGTATAAACGAAGAAGTTGTGCATGGCATACCTGGGAGCAGGCAGCTACGTGAAGGCGACCTTGTAAAAATTGATGTTGGGGCTTTGTATGAAGGTTTTCATGCAGATGCATCTAGGACTTTCTGGGTAGGTCATGCATCTGCAGCTGCTAAGAGGTTAGTGAGTGTAACGGCTAAGGCTCTAGATGCTGGCATAAGCAAAGCGGTCCCTGGTAACAGGGTAGGAGATATATCTTCTGCAATCCAAACAGTAGTGGAGTCTGAGGGTTTCTCCGTAGTTAGGGATTATGTGGGGCATGGAGTGGGCAGAAGCCTGCACGAGGATCCTCAGGTTCCAAACTTTGGTTTTCCTGGACAGGGGCCTATTCTTCGTGTGGGTATGACTCTGGCAATAGAGCCAATGGTTAATGAAGGCACTCATGAGGTGATTCTTGCAGAAGATAAATGGACTGTTAAAACCAAGGATGGTAAACTTTCAGCGCAGATAGAAGATACCGTTGCTATTACAGAAGATGGGCCTTTTATACTAACTAGGTAGGGTAGGAGAAGGAAAGCAGGTTGTCGAAAAAGAAAGACGTCATAGAGGTAGAGGGTAGGGTGGTAGAAGCCTTGCCCAATGCCATGTTCAAAGTACAACTAGATAATGGGCATGAGATACTGGCACATGTATCAGGCAAGATACGCCTCAATTTCATACGTATCCTGCCTGGAGACCGTGTGCTTGTTGAGCTGTCCCCTTATGACCTTACCAGGGGCAGAATTACATATAGGTATAGATAACGTTGTAGGAGAGGTCTAGTCATGAAAGTTAGAGCTTCCGTAAAGGTACGTTGTGAAAAATGTAAGATCATAAGAAGGAAAGGCGTTGTGCGTGTGATCTGTACTAATCCAAGGCACAAGCAAAGACAGGGTTAGAAGGAGATATAAATGGCGAGAATTGCTGGTGTCGATCTACCAAGAGACAAGAGAGTGGAGGTAGCTCTCACATATATCTATGGAATTGGCCCTACATCTAGTAAGAAGATCCTTGAAAAGACTGGCGTTAATCCAGACACCAGGGTTAAGGATCTAACTGAGGATGAGGTTGCTCGTATTAGGGACGTAATAGAGCATGAATATGTGGTGGAGGGCGATCTCCGCCGAGAGGTAGCTCAGAATATAAGAAGGCTTATAGAGATAGGCTGCTATCGCGGTATAAGGCATAGAAGAAATCTGCCTGTTCATGGGCAGAGAACACGTACTAACGCAAGGCAGAGAAGAGGCCCTCGTAAGACCGTTGGTGCACGTAAGAGCAAGAGGTAGTTTTCTGATATAGCTTGAATTAAAAAATTCTAGAATAATAGGAGTAAGGATGTCTCAGGAGGCAAGAAGAAGAGCACAGGCAAGAGCAAGGCGAAGGGAACGCAGACAAGTTCCTCGCGGAAGAGCTCACATAGTATCCAGCTTTAACAACACCATTATTACTATAACCGATCCCAGTGGAAACGTATTGTGTTGGTCGAGCGCTGGAGCATCTGGTTTTAAGGGCTCCAGAAAAAGCACACCATATGCAGCGCAAGTAGCCGCGGAAAATGCCGCCAGGAAGGCCATGGAGTATGGAATGCGACAAGTTGATGTGTTTGTTAAGGGGCCTGGGGCTGGTCGCGAAGCTGCAATTCGCTCTTTACAGGCGGCTGGGCTTAACGTGATGTCTATTTCTGACGTTACGCCCATACCTCATAACGGTTGCCGTCCGCCTAAGAGCCGAAGAGTCTAATTATTTCTCGTTCTAACTTAAAGGGAACTGGACGGCGGAATGCCCCAGTTCCTCAATTATTTGATATTTTGAGAGTCCAAGCCCAGAGGAGGCTAGATTCAGTGATTGAATTGACAACACCCAAAGTAGAATGCATAGGTATAGCTGATAACTACGGACGCTTCAGTATATCACCTCTAGCGCCTGGTTATGGTCTTACTATAGGCAATGCACTTAGGAGAGTATTGCTTAGCAGCTTGGAGGGTGCTGCTATCACCTCTGTACAGATAGAGGGTGCCAGGCATGAGTTCATGGCTTTGCCTGGTGTGAAGGAAGATGTAACCGACATTATATTGAACATAAAGCGTATTAGGGTCAGAAGTTATTCAGATAGACCAGTTACTTTGAGATTAGAGGCTACAGGACCTAAGGTTGTAACGGCTGCTGATATAAGGCCACATGCAGACGTTGATATAGTTTCCCTTGACCAGCCTATAGCCACCTTAGATTCTGAGGATGCCACCTTGAGCATGCAACTTACCGTGCAAAAAGGTAGAGGGTATGTGCCTGCTGAATCGCAGGACTTCTTTGAGATCGGACGCATTCCAGTTGATGCTATATACAGTCCCGTGACTAAGGTCAATTACGTCGTTGAGCGCACAAGAGTTGGACAGCGCACTGATTATGACAACCTAATAATTGAGATTTGGACTGATGGTACCATTGCCCCTGGTGAGGCTCTTAGTCAGGCGGCATCGATATTGGTGGGTCAGTTCCAGATTATAGCTGCCTATGCTAACGCTGAGACTAGCTTTGGTATCGAGCTACCTACAGAGACTATGTCTGTGCCTGAGGTAGATAACAGGAGTATCGATGAACTAGGCCTCAGTGCCAGAACCTTGAACTCCTTGAAGCGCGCCCACATTACAACTGTAGGGCAAGTACTTAGTAAGACCAAGGATGACTTGCTCAGCATAAGAAACTTTGGAGACAAATCGCTTCATGAGCTTGAAGCCAAGCTCAAAGAGTTTGGATATTTGCCATCTGATCTCCCAGAGGGCGCAATAGAGAA
>JBHORE010000219.1:0-5781 GCA_042408415.1 Thermobaculum sp. | reverse complement strand
GTCTGAAATTGATTCCCTATATGAGATCAATAAGCTCGCTGCTAGGCTCTTCAATCACCTGCTTATGAACTCAAAGGCCGCAGAGCACGCAAGGGATTACCTCAAAGACAGAGGGTTGTCTCCTGCTACATGGGAAGAGTGGATGCTAGGTTATGCGCCTGATTCTTGGGATGTAACTTCAAAGTTCCTCCAGAAGAAGGGATTCTCGGAAGAGTTAATATTCAAGGCAGGACTTACGGTCGAAAGAACAGGTGGAGGATACTACGATCGATTCCGCGACCGTCTAATGTTCCCGATCAAGGATAAAGATGGCAGGTTCGTTGGCTTTGGTGGAAGAGCCATAGGCGAAGGCATTCCTAAGTATATGAACACTCCAGAGACTCCCATATTTACAAAGGGAGAACATATCTATGGTATTGATGTTGCCAAGTCTGCGATCAAGGACTCTAACTTGGCAGTGGTAGTAGAGGGTTACGTAGACGTAATCACCGCTCATCAACACGGATTTAGGAATGTTGTAGCTACCCTAGGGACAGCAATTACACCTTCTCAAGTGAAGCTACTATCCAAAATGGCTACTAATATCTGCCTAGCTCTCGATGCCGACACCGCAGGACAAGCAGCTGCCCTGAGAGGGTGGGAAGTTCTCAGGGACTCTATCCGCAGACGAAGTATTCCGATCAGATCTAAGGGCAGAGTGATAAGCTCAGATAGCAAACTTGAAGTGCTCGTAAAAATAGCCACTCTACCCAAAGGGGAGGATCCAGACACTCTAATCCGCAAGGATCCTTCGGAATGGTCTAGGATCATCGAGGATGCCAAAACTGTCATAGACCACTTTTTCGAAATAGTTGAGAGAAGCTATGATCTAAAGACTCCACAGGGAAAAACTCAGGCCATAGCGGATTTGGCACCAGTAATAAGCGACTTGGGTAATCCTATTGAGAGAGCCCACTATGAATCCAGACTCGCCAAGCTAGTGGGCGTAGATGAGAATGAAATACATCTACACGTCGTCCAAGCCAGAAAACGATCCTCACGACCCAGCGGAGGCGAGGCTGCTCCTATCAATCTCAATAGTGTATCTCAGGAAGAGATGGTGCTAGCTCTGCTCATTAGATATCCCAGGCTATTGGGCAATCTACCTGAGGACTTCATCAATGATATGGAGAATTCCCCTAACAAAGAGCTCTTGGAAAAAATGCGAACTTTGGGGCAAGATAAACTAACACCAGAAAGCTTACTTGAGAGCGTAGATGAATCCCTTAGACAACACGTTGAAAGACTGGTAGCATTAGCATCTACTCAGCCTGAACTATTTAGCAATGAGCAGGTACTTGAGCTAAACAAGAAGATCAACCTTATTCGTAGGCAGAGATTGCGAGATCTACTACATCAACATTCCTTACTACTAAAGGAGGCCATGGAACAAGGAGATGAAGAAGCTGTAAGAAGTTTACTACAGCTGGTGCCTACGCTCGCATCTGAGCTTAGGCAATATGATCCACCAGCAAGTCCTTATTTCAAAGATTCAAGGTCCGAAATCATATGAAAACATCAATTTTAAGTAAAGGAAGCGTAAACTTTAAATTCTGGCTGTTGACACGAGAACACCTCTTATCCTAGACTTCGTGAAAACTAGGAATTCCTTCAACATATATGCAACAGCCCCTTGTAGTCTATGGAGGGCAGGGGATGGTACCAATATCAGGCTCGATAAACTCCAAATCTACTCCTCCTGATCAGGAAGGAGAGATCTACAAGTATGTTTCTAATCGCCGGGACACTTCTTACAGAGCAGGCATGGGAATGAAGAATCAGGAAAGTGACGCTGATTATGTCGACCTAGAGATTGAGGAAAGCCTGCGGGATCCAGAGGATCTTGAGGATCTTGAAGGGACAAACTTAGATGATCCTATAAGGCTCTATCTAAGAGAGATAGGCAAGGAGAACCTTCTAAGTCAGGAACAAGAAATAGAGCTAGCCAGAAAGAACGAAAGAGGTAATTATATCTCAAATATTCGATCTTCCCTGCATGGGCTTGATCCATCTCAATTCATCGAGCAGCTTGCTGTCAAGCTCATTACCGATCTGGAGAGTTCTTTGCAGGCAGCAAAGGAATTGTATGCTCATATATTCCCTGCTGATAATATTCCAGATTACTGGGTTGAACTAATAGAAAAAGTTGTCCAACAGCTAGGATTGGAATCTAGGGTAGACCAAACCACAGAACAGTCGGATGAAGATTCAGAATCCAAAGGCACCTATTCTGAGATAGATTGGGCCTTAGTCAGGTTGCATATACTACAAGAGCTTGCACCTGCAGATATTGCCGAGAAGATAGCTAGGACTAGTTATAGGCCATATGATTTCACATCGGATTTGATAAAACACTTTGGTGCTAATCAAGCCGATATACAAGACAAGATCACCAAGTGGATAGCAGAGGGTGATATTGCCAGGAAGAGGCTCATAGAGGCAAATCTGCGTCTGGTAGTCAGTATAGCCAAGAAATATACCGGTAGGGGCATAACCTTACTAGACCTGATACAGGAAGGCAACATAGGGTTAATCAAAGCCGTTGAAAAGTTTAGGCACCAAAAGGGATATAAGTTCTCAACCTACGCCACTTGGTGGATTAGACAAGCAATAACCAGAGCCATTGCAGACCAAGCCCGTACTATACGCATACCAGTCCACATGGGCGAGGCAATTAATAAAATCGCCCAGGCCAGAAGAAGGTTAACTCAAGAGGTAGGGAGAGAGCCTACAGAACAAGAGATAGCCAACTACTTGGGGATTCCAGTAGAAAAAATCAGAGAGGTACAGAAGATATCACAGGAGCCCATATCTCTGGAAAACCCTGTGGGAGAGGAAGAGGACACCTCGCTTGGAGACTTCATACAAGATCATAAGGCTCCAGCTCCCATGGACGCGGCGTCACAATCCCTCTTGAGGGATCAGATAGATCAGGTACTTAAACACCTGAGCGAGAGGGAGAGAGGAGTCCTGCTGATGCGATTCGGCTTGGACTGCGAGCCTCGCCCCTACAGAGAGGTAGCACATATACTTGCTGTACCTCCTAATCAAGTCATGCAGGCTGAAAGCCGAGTGCTCGACATGGTTGCAGCTAGACTGTCTCCGGAGGACTATCAGATGTTGCTCGATAGATTTGGGCACCTAGATAGGTCTCCTATGAGTGAAGAAAGCTTCCGCCTTAAATACAAGCTAACCCAGACACAGCTAAGGGAGATAGACCAAAGACTGCGCGAAACTCTAGCATCCGTGATGTTACATGTTCCAGCTCCCGAAAGAGATATGATGAGGTTCAGGTTTGGTCTAGATGTAGGACAACCTAGAACTCTGGAAGAAGTCGGGAGAGCCTTTGGAGTAACTAGGGAGAGGATCAGGCAGATAGAATCAAAGGCCCTGCGCAAACTTCGCAGAGATGTATTCCGAAGGCAGCTGGAAGATCTGCTATCTTAATTAGCATGGTAGATCAAGTAGTAATAGAGGTAAAAGCTGGAGACGGGGGGAATGGCAGCGCCAGCCTAAGACGTGAGAAATTCGTCCCCAAAGGTGGTCCAGATGGAGGAGACGGAGGAAGAGGAGGATCTGTTTACCTTGTAGCGGATCCTAGCGAGAACACGCTCCTCCCTTACACCTTTAAGAAAAGATATGTAGCAGAATCAGGCGGTCACGGCAGGTCGCAGAAGCGCCATGGTAAAGCAGGTGCAGATCTCTTTTTGCCCGTACCCGTAGGCACAGTAGTATATGACGACGAAACAGGAGAGTTGCTAGCGGATCTTTCTACCCCTGGCCAAAAAGTGCTCGTGGCTCGAGGGGGGCGTGGAGGATTAGGCAACACTCATTTTGCTACTAGCACATATCAGACTCCCAGGTTTGCCGAAAAGGGTGAACCAGGTGAAGAGAGACGACTTAGGCTAGAGCTGAAACTGCTCGCTGATGTCTCACTAGTAGGGCTGCCAAACGCGGGAAAGAGTACGCTCTTGTCAGCCATAAGTTCTGCAAGACCCAAGATAGGGAATTATCCCTTCACTACTCTTGAACCGGTATTAGGGGTGGTACAAGTTCCAGGATCAGAAAAGAGCTTTGTAGTAGCAGATATCCCAGGACTTGTAGAAGGGGCCCATGAAGGCACAGGTTTAGGAGACGAATTTCTCAGACATATCGAGAGAACGAGAGTGTTACTCTTCGTGGTAGATGGTTCTTCCCAGGATGGTGTGGATCCCTTGGATGCCATAAGAATTCTTAAAGAGGAGCTTAGATATTATGATCCTGAGCTTCTTGAGAAACCTTCGCTAGTAGCGTTCAATAAGATTGACCTTCCCGAAGCTCAGCAACGATGGGAGTCTTTCAAGAAGGAGGTTGAGACTCTAGGGTATGAAGCACTACCAGTTAGCGGCGCATCCAGGGAGGGACTTAGAGAGCTGATATATCAGCTCTCTCAAATACTGGAAAACGCACCCCCTATAGGTACCTTTGCACCCCAAGAAGAACAAGCAGTCATACGCCCTAGACCAATAGACCACAGGTGGTACCAAATAAAGCGTAAAGGCAAGCGTACTTGGGAGGTACATGGCCCTACGATCGAGCGTATAGCAATGATGACCGATATTACAAATCCAGAGGCAGTGAATCGCCTGGAGAGAGAGATGGACAGCATGGGCATCACCAAGGATCTGGAGAACGCAGGTATCGAGCCGGGCCATGTAGTGAGAATTGGGAAAGTGGAAATAGAGTGGGGACCCAGCTTAGATAAAGACCAAAATAAGTAGCGAGGTCGAACAGCCTTGGCCACTCTCTATCTAGCCAGCACGCCTATAGGGAATCTAGGGGATATAACTCTACGTGCGCTAGAGATCCTCAAAAGCGTAAGTGTAGTTGTAGCAGAGGATACCAGAATAACAAGGAAGCTCCTGTCTCACTATGGGATACATTGTAGACTGATAAGCTATAACGAACACTCCCCCCCTTATAGGCTAGATGAGATACTGAGTATGCTTCAGGATCAGGATGTTGTATACGCAACGGATGCAGGCACTCCAGGTATATCCGATCCAGGAATGACCCTAGTAGCTGCGGCACTGGAAAGAGGTATAAAGGTAACTCCATTGCCAGGAGCATCCGCTCTAACTACCGCAATAATGGGATCTGGATTACCCGCAAACCGATTCCTATTCCTGGGCTTTCTACCCCGAAGCTCCAAGGAAAGAGCTGAGACCCTGGCTCAGGCCGCCACAAGCCCATATACGCTAGTGCTGTTTGAAGCTCCACATAGATTGGTAAAAACCCTTCAAGACTTGCTGAACGCTCTTGGCGACAGGCAAATAGTAGTAGCCAGAGAGATGACCAAGATACATGAAGAGTTTCGCAGGTCCCACATATCTCAAGAAATAGAGTACTGGAGTAAGACTGAGCCCAAAGGAGAATACACACTGGTCATAGCTCCATCAGCAGCGCAAGGAGCAAGTCAAGACGAACAAGGCTTATCTGTTTATCTTGACAGAATAGAAGAGGGAGTAAGGGCCGGCAACAAAGCTAAGGACATCATAAAGCAGATAGCTGCACAAACCGGTATATCCAGGAATCTACTTTATAGGGCTTGGCTAGATCACCTACAAAACATAAATCAAGATAAAAAGTCGTAGCGTTTTCTTGACTTTTACTTGCTATAACGCTACTCCATAATGATAGAATGTTTCTGGGTTTACTTCACGAACAGGAGAGAACCATTGTTCGACGGACTGAGCAGTGTTG
>JBHORE010000212.1:0-7988 GCA_042408415.1 Thermobaculum sp. | reverse complement strand
TAGGAGCAATATAGATAGTAGATCTTGGATGCCCTCACCAGTTAGAGCAGATACAGGTATGAATGGGGTATCTCCACCCCAGTCATCGGGAACGAGGCCCTGCTCTGAAAGTTGTTGCTTGACTCTGTCTGGATTTGCTCCCTCTCGGTCTATCTTGTTGATAGCTACGACTATGGGCACGTTGGCAGCTCTGGCATGTGCTAGAGCCTCAAGTGTCTGTGGTCTAACACCATCATCTGCAGCTACCACTAGCACTACTATATCTGTTACCTGGGCACCACGTGCCCTCATGGCTGTAAATGCCTCATGCCCGGGTGTGTCCAGGAAGGTTATCTTTCTGCCTTGGTACTCTACTTGGTAAGCACCTATGTGTTGCGTGATACCTCCAGCTTCACCCGCTACTACATTCGTCTTTCTGATGGTATCAAGCAGCTTGGTCTTACCATGATCAACATGACCCATTACGGTAATAACAGGAGGCCTGGGTTGGAGAACGCCCTTAGATACTCTTTTTTGCTCTTCCTCCAATTCGGCTAGCAGTTTTTCCTCATCTGTTTGAGGAACAACGAGCCGTGTCTCGTAGCCTAGCTCGGAAGCTATAATCTCCGCTGTGTCATAATCTATCTGTTGGTTGATAGTTACCATGATGCCGTTTTGCATCAAAGTCCTTATGACATCAGCAGAACTGACTCCCAGAGAATCAGCTAATTCCTTGACAGTCATAGTAGGAGGAAGTTCGATGATTCTTCTGACCCTTACGGCAGTAGCAGCTCTCCCCGCCTGTGGACCTCCCCTTACAGGTCTTTCTCTACTCCTGACAGCGGCTCGAGTAGTAGGTTGTTTGGTAGCTCCTGCCTTTCTGCTCTTAGGACGTTTAGCTACAGGAACCTCGTCTTCCTCAAGTATTTCTTCCAGATCTTCAATTGTCTCCAAATCCAAATCTCTATCTGCCATCACTAAAAACCTTCAAACCCTTTTCCATACTAATTATCAAACACTGCTCTTATTAAGTTTCTTCCGAATCATCAGAAGAGGCAAGGTTCCTCAACTCAGATATTACCTCTTCTCCTATATTTGCTTTCAAGCTTCTTGAAAGTGCATTACTTGCGATAGCCTGTTCTATACAATCAAGGCTCTGATGTACGTATGCACCTCTACCTGCTTTCCTGCCAGTAGGATCTACCTCTACTATACCATCAGGACGACGCACTACCCTGATGAGTGTGCGCTTACCTTCTACTTGTTTGCACCCCACGCAAGTTCTCTGAGGTTGTCTTCTTACTCTGATTATCTGTCCCTTTTTTGGCATATCTAAACGCAATACGTCTTACTCGGATATAGTTTCTGCTGAAACGTCTTGTTCTAGTCTGTCTGTTTGCTCTTCTGATACTGCTGTGGAGGAACTAGAGAAATGCTCTACATTTTCTGGGCTTCTAATGTCAATCCTCCATCCTGTGAGGTTTGCAGCCAGTCGAGCGTTTTGGCCATCTTTTCCTATTGCAAGGGATAGCTGCTTTTCTGGCACTATAACAGTAGCGGTTTTGGTTTCTTTGTCCAATATTACTTCGTTGACTTGTGCAGGGCTCAGTGCCCTAGCTATAAAAGTAGCTGGGTCATCGCTCCATTGTATAATGTCGATCTTCTCCCCTTGCAACTCGTCTACTACATTCTGGACACGGGTACCTCTGACACCTACACAGCTACCCACAGGGTCAATCCCAGGTTGCCTTGCCGACACCGCTATCTTCGATCTTACTCCGGGTATTCTTGCTATGGCCTTGATCTCTACAGACCCGTTATATATCTCAGGAACTTCTATCTCAAATAGCCTCTTTAGAAGATTTTTATCCCTGCGGGAGACAATGAGCTGAGGTCCCCTGGGTGTTTTAACAACCTTTAGCAGTAGTACCTTCAGTCTCTGACCAGGTTTGTAGTTTTCGCTTTCTACTTGCTCGGCTTTGGGCATAATAGCTTCTGCTTTGCCTAGCTGGACTATAACCAAGCCGTTCTCTACTCTCTGGACTACTCCTGTTACCAGTTCTCCTTCTCTGTCTCCGAATTCTTTGTATATTGTTTCGTGCTCAGCCTCTCGAATCTTCTGCAGCATCACCTGCTTAGTCATCTGAGCGGCGATTCGGCCGAAGGTATCGGGGGTAACATCCTGATAGATGGTGCTACCTATCCTGGCATCTTTATTGATCTTCTTTGCATCCGCTAGGCTTATCTGGGTCTTGGGATCTTTGACATTTTCCACTACTTGCAGGACACGATAGACAGTCGCCTGTCCGGTGTTGGGATCTATCTTGACCTCTATGTCACCGGAGGCATCGTAGTTTTTACGGTATACAGCTTTAACTGCCTCTTCTACTGATTTAATAAGCACATCTCTAGGGATGCCTCTTTCAAGACTTAACTGGGAGATGGCTGCATAGAATTCGCCTCTCATATGCCCTCCGACCAAATCACCTTGTATAACTTTTTATATAAATAAAAAAGTGGGTTGCCCCACTTCCCTTCTTACTTCTTACTCCGTTTGACGTATTATAACAGTTAGTGACGATTCTCTTCAAGAAATTATTATTTACCCTCCCTTTCTTCTTTTGCTGATTGCTATAATGACCGCAATCTAAGTGTTTTTTCTATAAACCGATTGATCAAAAATTATCTATATAAAAACTAGGGAGGGAAACTGGTGGCTCGAGTTGCTATTAACGGTTTTGGGAGAATTGGTCGACAGGTTTTTAAAGCTATACGTACTTATTATCCCGATGACATAGAAATTGTAGCCATAAACGATCTCACCAGTAGCGATGTCTTAGCTCATCTTCTAAAGTACGATACTAATTATGGTAGATACGAAGCTGAGATATGGGCATCAGATGGTCAGCTTAGAGTTGATGACCTTGAGATATCTGTTTTCGCTGAGAGAGACTGGACTAAGCTGCCTTGGGGAGATTTGGATATAGACTTCGTCATAGAATCTTCTGGAGTAGGGACCGACGGAGCTCGTGCGAAAGCCCATATTGATGCAGGTGCCAAGAAGGTCCTAATAACTGCTCCAGCTAAGAATGAGGATATAACCGTTGTTCTCGGGGTAAATGATGATAAGTACGACCCTAACAAACACAACATAATTTCGAACGCCTCATGTACTACCAATGCTCTGGCTCCAATCGCGAAGGTTATGCTAGAGAATTTCGGTATCGTACGCGGCCTTCTTACCACCATCCACTCATATACCAATGACCAGGTGATACTTGATGCTCCTCATAAAGATCTTCGTAGAGCCAGAGCTGCAGGAGCTAACATTATACCTACAACCACCGGTGCTGCTAGGGCAGTGGGGTTGGTTCTGCCAGAGCTTAAGGGTAAGTTCGATGGTTTCTCACTACGTGTACCTACCCCGACGGTTAGCATAATAGACTTCGTAGTGGAGGTCGAGAAGGATGTGACTGTCGAAGAGGTAAACTGTAGCTTTAAAGAGGCAGCGAATGGCAGGTTGAGTAGGATTCTAGGTTATACCGAGGAACCTCTGGTATCATCAGACTTCAAAGAGGACACTCACTCCACGATAGTCGATGGTCTGTCTACGATGGTGATAGGCGGAAAGATGGTCAAGGTAATTTCCTGGTACGATAATGAGTGGGGCTATTCCGTCAGGGTGGCTGATCTTGCTGCTATGATAGCTGCGAGCATGGCGTAGCATGCGCACACTCGAATCTCTAGATGTAAAAGGGCGGACAGTCTTAGTCCGCGTGGATTTCAATGTCCCATTATCTGATACGGGTGTTATTCTGGATGACACCCGTATCAGGGCAGCTATACCCACCCTGACAAGATTATTTGAGCTAGGGGCATCCAAGCTGGTTCTAGCTTCCCACCTTGGTAGGCCCAAGGGGCAGTTCAATCCGAAGTACAGCATGGCTCTTGTTGTAGACCGTGTTTCCGATCTATTAGGCAGGCCTGTTCAGTTGCTTCCTCTTGATCTTGAACAAGCAAGGCAAGTTATACAAAACTCCGGAGAAGGCTCAGTATTTCTACTAGAAAACACTAGGTTCTATCCTGGTGAGGAAAAGAACGATATACAATTTGCACATCAACTCGCGAGCTTAGCAGACGTATATGTGAACGATGCATTTGGCTCCGCCCACAGGGCACATGCGAGTACCGAGGCCGTAGCAAAACTGTTACCCTCAGCCGCCGGACTGCTTATGGAGAAGGAAGTCGAGGTCCTTACCAGTATTCTAAAATCTCCGAATAGGCCTTTTGTGGCTATTTTGGGGGGGGCCAAGGTATCGGATAAATTAGGAGTCATCTCGAATCTGTTACCACGCGTTGATAAGGTGCTTATAGGTGGAGCAATGGCCAATACTTTCCTCCTAGCCCAAGGGTTGAAGGTAGGTAAGAGCCTAGTGGAAGCGGACATGATAGATACTGCACAACGACTGCTAAGCGAGCAAAAAATAGAGTTGCCTATTGATGTAGTAGTTGCTACTAGTTTGCAAGATACTAATAGTAAGGAAATAGTTGGGGTTAACTCAGTGCCGGAAGATAAGTCCATATATGACATAGGGCCGAGGACGATCGAAAACTACTCTAGTGTTATAGCGACTGCTTCTACCGTTTTTTGGAATGGTCCTATGGGAGTATTTGAGACCGAGAGTTTTGCTGACGGAACCTACGCAATAGCAAGGGCTGTCGCGAATTGTAGTGGATTTACTGTTGTTGGGGGCGGAGACTCGGTATCTGCTTTGGAGAACTCAGGCATGTCTTCTTTGGTTGATCATGTGTCTACTGGGGGAGGTGCATCGCTCGAATTCCTGGAGGGCAAAAAGTTACCTGGTATAGCAGTTCTGGAGGATAACAATGCGTAAACCTCTAGTTGCAGGTAATTGGAAAATGCACACCAATTCCTCTCAGGCTCAGGCTTTAGCATCCTCTGTCGTATCAAAAATTTCATCCGTGATGGATGTTGAGGTTGTTCTTTGTCCCCCGTTTGTTTGGCTTGAAAGAGTGGCAAGTTTAGTTAGGGGAACTGGGATACTTGTCGGAGCTCAAGATACATTTTGGGAGGATTGGGGTGCGTACACAGGAGAAATATCTCCACTGCAGCTCAGTGAGATGTGCAGCTACGTCATAGTTGGTCATTCCGAAAGGCGACATATTATCGGAGAAACTGATGAGATAGTAGCTAGGAAAGCTAGAGCTGTGTCCAGAGCAGGAATGGTCCCTATACTAGCTGTTGGGGAGCTGGAGCAGGAGTACAAAGAAGGAATCTCCAAGGAGATCGTTAGTAATCAGCTCTCTGCTGTCCTTTCTGATGGTTGGAACCATGAAATCGTAATCGCATATGAGCCTGTTTGGGCCATAGGAACGGGTCTGGCTGCTTCAGCTCTGTATGCTCAGGATATGGCAGCGTTTATAAGAGAGCAACTTGGTTCATATGGGCTCAATCAAGAGAATGTTAGAATACTCTACGGTGGTAGTGTCAATAGAGGTAATTTCAGAGAATTCATTGGTCAGAAAGATATTGATGGGGCTCTGGTAGGAGGAGCTAGTCTCAAGGCGGAAGAATTTGCCGAGCTAGTGATGATGGCTTCTCCTGCTATGGTTGATTAGAAATTATTACCCTGTTATAATGCCGAGCAGAGGATATAGAGTTGGAAACATCTATAAAGATAGCTGAGATTATAGTCTCTATACTTTTGATAGTTGTTATTCTAATGCAAAGTAAGAGTAGCAGCTTCAGTGGTGCTTTCGGTGGAGATCCGGGTTCAATTTATCACACTAGGCGAGGGCTAGAGAAGACTCTCTTCCAACTCACAATAGTCCTAGCTGTGGTGTTTGTAGCTGTATCTCTGCTGAGCGTGGCGCTCTCGTAGTAAAATTAGTCTAGGAAGTCAGGAGGAAAAACAGATGCCATTCGGTTTAGGCGCTCCAGAGCTTATAATCATCTTAGTAATAGTGATGCTTGTGTTTGGTGTCGGGAAGTTGCCAGAAGTAGGTGGGGCTCTTGGTAGAGGTATAAGGGAGTTTAAGGACAATCTTACAGGTAAAGAGCTGGAGGAAGATAAGACTGCGGAGCGCCAAGAACTCAAAGGCTAGTCCCGGTAACTAAATTTTGTTTTGAATTGTCTGGGCAGGAGTAATAAACTCCTGCTTTTGTTTTAGATGTTCCTTGTACTTAGATCCGATAAGATTTAGAATCCCATACAGAGATTGCAATTTCAGTGTTTGTGGGGTGATCGTGCAAAGAGATGTTGATAGTGCTACTTCGACAGAAGTAAGCCAAAGCGAAGTTGGATCTATCAAAAAACGTAGCTTTGCTAGGGAATTATTAGAGACTCTGATACTGACCATAGTTATATTCGTGGGTGTCAGAGCCGTTGTGCAGTCCTTTAGAGTTGAAGGAGAGAGTATGTACCCTACCCTCCTGAACAACGAACTCGTTTTAGTAAACAAAGCTCTGTACTGGCATGTAGATAAGGATTCCCTTCTAGCTCGTATAGCTCTTGGTCCAGAAACAGGTACAGGCGATGTATATCTATTTCGAGCTCCACAGAGAGGTGACGTTATAGTATTTCATGCTACTAACGCTCAACCTGGCACGGATTATATAAAGAGGATAATAGGCGTCCCGGGTGATACGGTAACTATAGTCGATGGTTCTGTTTGGGTCAATGGCAGAAAGCTTACAGAACCTTATGTCCATGGTGTTACAACCGAAGCAATGCCTTTCTCTCAGAACACCTGGAAGGTGCCGGCCGGGAAGTTTTTTGTACTAGGTGATAATAGATATCATAGTAGTGATTCTAGAAGTTGGGGTTATGTCTCACTAAATGACATAATAGGTAAGGCGTTTTTCTCGTACTGGCCAGTTAGCAGGATAGGGCCTATCCCTGGAGGATTGAAGATAAGCAGTGTACACTTAGCTATTAGAGGGTTTGTATCATTACCAGTTTTGTCGGAGCTTTACGTCAGGTATTCGGACTAGTCGGAGGAGAGGCGGCTATGATCGAGACAGTTATTCAAGCAGTCCGCATTAACGTAGTGAATGAACAACATGTAGTCCTCCTTAAAGAGGTGGGAGGCTCCAGGGTCATACCTATATGGATAGATCCATATCAAGCCCACCAAATAGCTCTTCACCTTGGTGGCAGGGAAATAGCAAGGCCTATGACCCACGATCTTATGACCTCTATAATTACGGAGATGGGAGGTGTGGTAGAGAGGGTAATCGTTAATGATCTTAGGGATCAGACCTTCTTTGCGCTCGTCGAGATAGACCAGGGTGGTAAGAAGTTGCTTATTGATTCAAGACCCAGCGATGCTATTAACTTGGCTATCCGGTCTAATGCATCTATTTACGTTGAAGATCACGTCATGGATCAAGCTGGTTTCGTGTTGCCTGTAGAACAAGAAGAGACTCAGTCTCCGGAACCTGAGAAAGAGTCTTCTGAGATCTCGGATGTAGACAATGAGCGCCTAGCAGTATTCAGAGAGTTTATAAATAGCCTTGACCTAGATGAGCCTAATCAGGAAAAGAAAGAATAAGAACTGGTAAGTATGAGCTCAAGCGATTCTTTCCTTACTCTTCAGGAGAGGTTGGGTTATAGTTTTAGGAACATAGAGCTGCTCAAGACAGCGCTTACCCACAGATCCTTTGCTAATGAGTCCTTGGAAAAAACAGAGACTAATGAGAGGTTCGAATTTCTGGGAGACTCAATCCTCGCCTTCGTAGTAGGGGAGGCTTTGTTTAGGCTATTCCCAAGAGCTAGTGAGGGTATTCTGACTAGAGCTAGAGCTCATCTTGTTGGCAGAAAGAATCTTGCTGATATATCTCGTACTTTAGGTATAGGAGATTTTATTTTACTGGGCAAAGGTGCAAGACTTTCTGGTAGTAACCAATCTGAAAGCGTGCTGGCTGATGCTCTGGAAGCGCTAATTGCAGCGGTGTATCTGGATTCAGATCTAGAAACATGTAGGTC
>JBHORE010000208.1:0-3856 GCA_042408415.1 Thermobaculum sp. | reverse complement strand
GACGACGGATGTGACAGGGGAGGTGAAGTTGCCTGAGGGTGTAGAGATGGTGGTGCCTGGGGACAATGTGAACTTGGAGGTGGAGCTGATAGCGCCTGTGGCGATAGAGGAGGGTTTGAGGTTTGCCATCAGGGAGGGTGGACGCACAGTGGGCGCTGGCGTCGTCACCCAAATCCTAGAGTAGGTATACTTAAGCATGTAAAATACTGGCCCGAGCTGAGCCCAGCTCGGGCCAGGTCGTGAATGATAACAAATGTTTGTAGGTAGGTGGCAAAGTGCCTAAGAAAGCTGATAGACAACTGATAACCCTGGAATGTACGGAATGTCGTGAGCGTAACTACCTAACTGAAAAAAACAGACGAAATGATCCTGGTCGTCTGGAGCTTAGAAAGTATTGTCCAAGGTGTAGGGTGCATACGCTTCATAGGGAGACTCGGTAAGTGAAAGCCATCAAGGTCAGGAGAGGGTTCTTCCCTCGCCTTCGAAGTAATCTTTCAAAGTTCTATGAAGATACCAGAGCCGAGATCAGAAAGGTATCCTGGCCGACTAGGGATGAGGTAATCAGACTATCGATAGTAGTGATAGTCCTGTCAGTG
This sequence comes from Thermobaculum sp., assembly GCA_042408415.1. Lineage (GTDB taxonomy): Bacteria > Chloroflexota > Chloroflexia > Thermobaculales > Thermobaculaceae > Thermobaculum. The sequence continues at coordinate 3,260 of JBHORE010000208.1, read as the reverse complement.
TCTATGGCCATTTTTCTAGGGGTTATAGTAGATGGCATATTTCTATGGTTGTACCGCTTGATAGGCGGCATATAGAAACCAGGGGTGAGATACTTGGAGGTTACTAGTGGGTAACGATTCGGTGCTCGAGAACCAGCAGTCACAGCCGGTAGAAGCAGAAGCCATTGCTCAGGAACAAGAAGAGGATGGCTTCCAGTGGTATGTTATTCATACCTATAGCGGCTATGAGGATAAGGTAAAGAGAGACCTTCAACACAGGGTCGAGACCATGGGCATGTCGGATAGAATACGAGACATAATTGTGCCCACGGTGGAAGAGATAGAGATTAGAGAGGGTAAGCGTCATAAGGTGCAGAAGAAGGTCTTCCCTGGTTACGTGCTGGTCAGGATGCGAATGGATGATGAAGCCTGGAATGTTGTCAGATATACCCCTGGTGTGACTGGATTTGTTGGTTCTGGTACTAAGCCTACTCCTCTTGATGAGAAGGAGGTTGAGAAGATCCTCCAGCGTATGAGCGAGGAGCCTCCAAAGGTTAAGATGAGCCTCAGGCTTGGAGAGGCGGTCAGGATTGTGGATGGTCCTTTCACGGACTTTGAGGGAACTGTGGACGAGATCAATGAGGAGAAGGGAAAGGTCAAGGTGTTGATTAGTATATTTGGGCGTCCAACACCTGTTGAGCTGGATTTCCTTCAGGTTGAGAAGATAGTTCCATAATAGATCTTTTCTTGGGAGTGCAAAGTGGCTAAGAAAGTAAAAGCAGTTGTAAAGCTTCAACTACCTGCTGGTAAGGCAACTCCTGGCCAGCCAATTGGTCCGGCTCTCGCCCCCCATGGGGTTTCCATTCCCCAGTTCGTCAAGGAGTATAACGAGAGGACGGCCTCTATGGCTGGGCAGATCATACCAGTAGAGGTTACGGTTTACGAAGACAGGTCCTTTACATTTGTTACAAAGACTCCACCTGCTGCTAATCTTCTATTACAGGCTGCTGGAATCGAAAAGGGCTCAGGTGTTCCCAATCGCCAAAAGGTTGGTCGTGTTACCAGAGACCAGATTAGAGAGATTGCTGAGCTTAAGATGAAGGATCTGAACGCCTACGATGTAGAGCATGCTATGAAGATGATAGAGGGTACTGCTCGTAGTATGGGTATAGAGGTAGTATAAGGTATAACGTTGCATATATTTTGTGGGAGGGTAATCCCGCTATTACCACGGAGGTATAAGAAATGGCTAAGAAGAGAGGCAAGAGGTATCTAGAGGCTCTTAAGCTAGTTGATGAGTCGAAGGTTTATTCCCCACAGGAAGCGATAAAGATCGTAAAGGAAACTGCTTCCAAGACAGCTAATTTTGACGCTACTATCGAAGCTCATCTAAGGTTGGGGATAGATCCTAGACATGCTGATCAGCAGGTGAGAGGCACCGTGACTCTTCCGGCTGGTACCGGCAAACCTGTCAGGATACTAGTTTTTGCGCAGGGTGAGGCCGAGCGAATAGCTCAAGAAGCCGGTGCTGATTATGTTGGCTCTGACGATCTTATACGCAGGATTGAAAACGAAGGGTGGTTGGATTTCGATGTTGCCTTGGCTACTCCTGATATGATGGCCAAGGTTGGTAGGCTTGGTCGAATACTGGGTAGAAGGGGCTTGATGCCCAACCCTAGAAGTGGAACTATAGTCCAGCCACAGGACCTGCCTAGGGCAATACAGGAGATACGTAAGGGTAAGGTCGAGTTCCGTAACGACCGTACTGGCATACTGCATGTACCTATAGGAAAGGCCAGCTTTACAGAGGAACAGCTTAGGCAGAACTTCGATGCTCTCATGGATGCCGTTTTGAAAGCTAAGCCTTCTGGTGCCAAAGGTACCTATATTAGGAGTATCTACCTGACTAGTACAATGGGTCCTAGTGTTCAGGTGGATGTGTCAGAGGCTCAGGCCGAAGCCAAGGCCGCATAGTTAATGCTATAATTTGCAAGCATTGCCTGCCTGAGACAGCTGGTGCGCTTCGAGCGCTTAATGTTAATCGCCAGCCGAGGCAAGGGGAGTGGGTAAAAGGTATATACCAAGTGTATGGTGGTAAGCCCCTGCCTGTCTCAAGCAGGTAGGGGCTTACTTTATTGTAAAGGAGGTGAAGACTGAAATGCCCAATCCTCAGAAAGAGGCTGCTGTAGCCGAGCTGCAGGAGCTTCTGAGCAAATCGTCCGCAGTAATACTTGCGGACTATAGGGGGCTGAACGTGGCTCAGATGAATGAGCTGCGTAGAAAGATGCGTGAGGCTAATGCGGAGTTTCACGTTGCTAAGAACACCCTTACCCGTATAGCCTCTAAGGCAGCGGGTATAGATGGGCTGGATCCCTACCTGGAGGGGCCAACAGCTATAGCAGTATCCTTTGGAGACCCCACGGTAGTGGCGAAGGTCATAAACGACTTTGCCAGGTCCACCAGGATTCTCAGCGTCAAGGCTGGTGTGCTTGAGCACAAAGTCATATCGGCTGAGGCTGTAAATGATCTGGCTAACATAGAGCCTAGAGAGGTATTGCTTGGCAAGGTGGTAGGAGGATTGAATGCTCCAATAGCCAACTTGGTAGGAGTGCTTAACGCCGCAGTAGCTTCTATAGCTTACGTGTTGCAAGCACGAATAGATCAGCTTGGTGGTGTTCCGGCTGAAGCTGCCGGTTAGAATATAATTAGTCTTGAACATAAAGGAGAGGTTAGGAAGATGGCTGTAGAGAACAAGCTTTCCCAGGAAGAAATCATTCAAGCTATAGAGAACATGACTGTCTTGGAACTTTCTCAGCTGGTAAAGGCTCTTGAGGAGAGGTTCGGTGTCACCGCGGTTGCTCCTGTAGCTGCAGCTGGTGTAGCTGCTGCGCCTGGTGCCGCTGCTCCCGCTGAGGAGCAAGAGGAGCAGACTGAGTTCGATGTCGTGCTCACCGATGTAGGAGCCAACAAGATTGCCGTTATCAAGGCGGTGCGTGAGCTAACAAGCCTTGGCCTGAAGGAGGCTAAGGACTTGGTTGAGTCTGCCCCGGCTCCTGTCAAGCAAGGCGTATCTAAGGAAGAGGCACAGGCAGCAGTTGCTAAGCTGCAGGAGGCTGGTGCCAAGGCTGAGATGAAGTAGCCTTTCTGTGTCGACAAGTGGAGGGGGACCCCCTCCACTTGTAATTCGGCACCTTGGTTTTGGTATAATCTGATTGCCGGGGCGTGGCGCAGCCTGGTAGCGCACCAAGCTGGGGGCTTGGTGGTCCGAGCTTCACATCCTC
>JBHORE010000206.1:0-4617 GCA_042408415.1 Thermobaculum sp. | reverse complement strand
ACCAAGCTACCTTTCGCAATTAAGCTGTCTAGAAGCACCTTGGCCACTATCAAATTGAACATAGCTTTTTCCTTGTTCATCAAGGCAACGATAATATTGCTGTCGGCTATAGGTATAACGAGTCTGTGGCTTGCGATACTGGCGGATACAGGAGCATCGATCCTTGTTACGGCGAATGCTATGAGAATGCTAAGACATAAACCCGCTGAATAGATTTCTAAATACAGGTTCTAGATTTCTAATTGCCATAACTAGTAATGGTGAAACAACCAGAGCAGGTAAGAAATTAGCCACTGGTATACGCTTTACGTCCAGTAACCTGATACCTATACCTATGATCAGTATTCCACCAGCCGCGGTGAGTTCGCTGATTATTTGTGTGTCGTTTAGTATTCCCGAGAAGAGACCTGCTCCGAGGGATAATCCTCCCTGAAAAACCAGAATCGTAAGTACCGAGAGAAATACTCCCCATCCCAAGGATGCGGCGAAGGCGAAAGAGCTAAATAGGTCCAAGAAAGACTTCAATGCAAGTAACCTATAATCACCTGTTAGCCCGTTCTGCAGACTACCCGTGATGGTCATTGGCCCCACGCAGAATACAAGGCTTGAAGCCACGAAAGCCTCGCTAAAACGACCATCGTTACCCCTAGCGAGTTTGAGCTGAGCCCAATTGCCAAATCTGTCGAGGTTGCTCTCTATCTTCAGCAACTCACCTATTATTCCCCCGATCAATATAGCCCCGAGCAGAAACAAAACATTCTTTGTCTCCAAGCCCATCTGGACACCAACAAGGAGGGTGAGCAATCCTAGCCCATCAAAAATAATCTTGTGGATTCTATCCGGCATCTTCTGTCCAACTATTAGCCCCAGAGTAGAGCCCACGGAGACTGTTAATACGTTAAGTAAAGTGCCTGACAGCATTTGGAAGGCGTTTATATTTACACCTCCAACATGTAGCGATTGCCTAGATCGTCAATAAATACAAAACCAATACTATTGTATACCTATCCTGTTGTAGAAAGTTGTAAGCGCCTTTTCCAGCCTTTGTTGTCTAAGAGCGATGGTAAGATCTCCCCTGGTTCTTTCCAATATACCTCTAACGTTATCGGTAGTGCGGCGCAGTCCACCAGTTAGGGCATCTGGGTAGTCTACGGTTACTAGCAGGTTATAGATCTCGTCCATAATCTCCAGAAAGCGCTCGGCCTGTTCAACATCCTGATGCCGAATGATATCTAATACCTTTCTACGGAGTTCGCCTACTGCCTCTCCAAGAGCATTGAGATAGGGCGACACATCCACCCCTATCTCATCCATATGCGGCACGGCATTGTGGCGTATTAGCGACAGGGTGATTCTAGCTTCCGCATATTCCTTCAAAGCATCTTGTACATAACCGGCCCAATATATATCTGGATGATCATGCAATTGCTGTTTGAGATCAGCTATCTGCTCTGCGACAGCATCAAGATCCTTTTGAGCCTCATCAAATTCATCTCTGTGGGTAGCACGAATGGCATTTGCAGAGGCCCTAATTATAGCTCTGGATACAGTTAATGCTATCTCACGCACGTTGTGCTTAGCTTCAAGCTTGGAAAGCGCATCAGAACCTATCTTATCTAGACCTATCTCAGTTGCTATCGACATTCATCCTCCTTACCGGACTGCCTTTTACTTCTCAAGTCTAAAGGTTATCAACTCCCCTACCACATCCATAAGTCCTCTCTTATTTATATCCTCAGCAGGATACTGCAAGATGAATACCCCCTTAACCTGCATGTATGATTGCCCGCAATCTGTACAGACCACATGGCCATCAGCCATTTCAAGACGTCCTCGACAGCGCGGACAGCAGATCATATTTGGAAGCTCTACATCGGATCCTTGATCATCAACTGAATGCAACGATCTTCTATCGCCTTATACAACGGATTTTTGACGGATTATAACATTACTAGAAGATAAAAGTGCTCCTCTGTCGAGTCGCAGAGGAGCACAAGTAATTAGTCGAGGTATATTTCTAAATCATCTCCACTTACGCGTATTTGATAAACAGGAACCGGTCTCACTGCCGGTAAACTTCTTGGACGTCCCGTCCTTATGTCAAACTGAGAGCCGTGGAGTGGACACTCAACTAGATATTCATCTGGATAAAATTCACCTTCAGATAGACGAGCGTACTCGTGAGAACATACGTCGGAGATGGCATAATATTCGCCATCTACCTTATATATGCCTATCTCCTTTCCTTGTAGCTCTACATGCTTGACCTCGCCCGGCCTTATATCCTTAGCCTTAGCAACGACATACCACTGCCCCATACAGGATAACTCCCCATAGGTCATAAAATCATAAAAAGAGCAATGACTAGAGGTCCTCGTCAGTGTGAGGAATACCGTAGACCGCACCTTTGAGTACTTTCAAACTAAGGAGAGCGCATTTGACTCTAACAGGACTCAGCTGTATCCCCAACACATCAAGTAGATCCTCTTTAGATATCTGTTTGACTTCCTCCAGAGGTTTACCTTCTACCATCTCGGTTAGCATCGAAGCTGAGGCCTGAGATATCGCACATCCCCTGCCTGAGAACTTAATCTCCTCAACCACATCATCTCTGATACGAAGATCTATCCTGATCTCATCTCCGCAAAGAGGGTTCGAGTCTTCGTATGATAGATCAGGATTATCTATTGTCCCTTTATTACGCGGATTCCTGTAATGATCCAGTATGTACTCTCTGTAGAAATCTTCCATACCAAACCTTGTTCAGATTAAATCTAACCATTAATTCTACTATAGTTTGAACACGTCTCGGGCCTTCCAAAGGCCTTTGACCAGGGCGTCGACATCCTCTTTGGTGTTGTAGATATAGAAGCTAGCTCTAGTGGTAGCTGCACAACCCAATCTCTCCATAAGAGGTTGAGCGCAGTGGTGGCCAGCTCTAACAGCTATGTTTTCTTGGTCTAGAATATGCGCAAGATCGTGTGGATGTATATCTCCAAGATTGAAGCTAACGGCACTTCCATGGTCTTTAGCCGGAGGACCATACAGCACTAGATCTGGCACTTGTGACAGCTGCTCTAGTGCATATTCTACTAATTCCCGCTCATGCTCTCGGACGTTCTCCATACCTATAGCCGAGAGATAATCTACGGCCACACCCAACCCAATTACTCCAGCTATATGAGGAGTTCCAGCCTCGAACTTCCAAGGTAGATCGTTGTAGCGTGTCCACTCTAGATGGACCTCCCTTATCATGTCACCCCCACCAAAGAATGGGGGCATCGACTCAAGCAGTTCTCTCTTACCATAAAGAACTCCTATGCCAGTTGGACCCAACATCTTGTGTCCGGTGAATGCTACGAAGTCTGCATCCCATTTCTGAACATCAACTGGCATGTGAGGTGCTGCTTGCGCCGCGTCGACCAACACTAGAGCGCCTACAGAGTGTGCAGCTTTTACTATCTCCTCAATGGGATTTATGGTACCTAGCACATTGGAAGCCGCAGTTACGGCCAGAATCTTGGGCCGTAACTGCAACACCCTATCTATATCCTCCTGTCTAAGATAACCATCATCCGTGATATGAATGAATTCTAGTCTAGCACCAGTCATCTGAGAAAGAATCTGCCAGGGAACTATATTGGAGTGGTGCTCCATCTCGGTAAAAACTATGATATCTCCCTGATGAACATTAGCTCTTCCCCAGCTATAAGCCACAAGATTTATGGATCCGGTGGCATTGGATGTAAAGATTATCTCTTTAGGGCTGCGAGCGTTGATAAACTTCTGAATCTTGACCCTAGCTTCTTCGTAGCGAGCAGTAGCCTCTTCACTTAGTTTATACACACCACGGTGAACATTAGCGTTATATTGGCTGTAGTACTCATTGAGCGCATCTATGACGACCCTAGGTTTCTGGCTTGTAGCACCGCTATCCAAGTAGACAAGCCTTTTACCACCATAGGATTGCTGCAGCACTGGAAAATCATTACGTATCGAATCCCAATCAACAGTTTGCGCTCTAGTAGTAGTTGAAACAGCCATAGTTATCACTCCATTTTCTTGTCTATAGCAGCCAGAAGTCTGTCCCTTACTCCCTCAAGCGGGATTCTATTCACTATTGGCTCGAAGAAGCCATCAACTATCATCCTCTCAGCAGCTTTCTTACTAAGCCCTCGAGCCATCAGATAGAAAAGCTGTTCTCTATCTATGGGGCCAACACTTGCGCCATGGCTACAGCGTACATCGTTGGCCTCTATTTCAAGATTAGGGATAGAGTCAGCGCGTGCACTGTCGGATAGCAACAAGTTACGATTTGTCTGGTAAGCATCTGTCTTCTGGGCTCCAGGTCTGACCTTGATAAGCCCACTAAAGACAGCTCTTGCTGTATCTTTCAGCACCCCTTTGTATAGAAGGTCGCTTGTACAGTTAGGTTGGGCATGATCCTGAAGAGTGTGGTAGTCAAAGAACTGAGAGTCATCACCAAAGTATATACCAAGCAGCTCAGAAACGCCGCCCTTTTCAGCCATGACTGTTTCTACGTTAGACTTAGAAAGCTTACCACCAAGACCTATGTTTAGGCTGTTTTCCTGAGCATCTTTTAGTACTTTGTGCCTC
>JBHORE010000009.1:0-1577 GCA_042408415.1 Thermobaculum sp. | reverse complement strand
GTAGAAGAAGGTCTCGCCCTGAGGCACATCGCCGTAGAGGGTGAGCTCTATGGTGATCTTATAGCGCTCCTCTTGTTGGGCTGTGGCGGGAGCGAAAGCCACCAGAGCTATCACTAGTGCCAACATTAGCCTTACGAACCTCATCTTGTTACCTCCTTATCTGCTGTGCTCTGCATCTGCATAGTGTGCCAGTCGACCCATAATCCCAAGGTATCTGCCAACCTGAGGGAGACCAGATCCACCATATCCAGCTCCTGTGGTGTCAGGTAGAGGGCCGTGGTGACCTCGCCGCATCTGCCCTCATAGCAGTAGAGCTCTTGAGGGGTTCTCCAGAAGGTTGTACCATTGGGCAGCAGGAGCCTCTCGCTAGATACAACGAACACGAAGGTCCTATAGTTACTGGGAGTTTCTACTAGTGCTGAAGATTCCGGAGCCATACCGTCCTCCCAATCAAAGCCTGGCATGCCGGCTCTTGCCGGTCCTGGACAACCTATATCTACTACTGGGGCCTGCGCTCCCAGTCCCGACCTTTCGAAGTCTGGGTGAGTTTGCACGAGATTCAAGGCCTTACCTACTGTGGATCTAAGCTGCTCGTTGGTGACCTGGGGGTGGTAGGACTGCACGCATATACGGAGCGTGTCCCTGTTGGATGTAATCAGGATGGAGTTGGTTCTAGCCACCTCGTCGTGCCCGCTGGTTATTCTGTGGACAGCCAATGTCCACACGACCGCAGCGATGGCAGCTAGTGTGATAGTCATCCAGATACCAGATCTCTTGTAAGAAGCTACAGCCCGCATCTTCTTCTCCTAGGGTTTGTTGATCAGCGTCCATACGGTATCCCTGTCCCAGTCGGTGGGGTACCTATAGGCATAGTTCCCTGAGCAGTAGGGGTAGGGGGTGTGCATCACGCTGCGGTCATAACACGGTTCGTAATTACCTGTGTACGGGTTCCATAAGGGATCAGCTAGTCCCATGGCATGGCCGGTCTCATGACTAACAAGGGGCAGGGACAACGACCTGCCCCTTTCCTACAAGCTCAACTACCTGCCTGCCATCCCCCCGGCACCTGTTTGGGGCATCTTGGGCATGGAATCCTCATGTGCCTCGGGGAACCTGTACCAGGCCCTAAAGGTTGTGTCGCCAGTGATGACTTGTTGGCAATCGCCTATGCATGCATGCACGATCTCCATGTTAGGGTATATATTTGGTAGGTAGCCCAGTCCCCCTAGATCTTTGTTATCATAATTAGGTTGGCTTGACTGGGAGTTGCGACCAAAGATGTACTGTACCTTATTCCACCTCTCGAGCGCGCTAGCGAACACCAAGCTGCTATCTCGGTACACCGTGCCGTGGCCACGGCATTCTATGCCACTATCCCCTCCACAGAACACAAATGGCCAGGGACGAGTACCAGGTCTACCAGGATAATCCTGAGCGTAGAAGAAGGTCTCGCCCTGAGGCACATCGCCGTAGAGGGTGAGCTCTATGGTGATCTTATAGCGCTCCTCTTGTTGGGCTGTGGCGGGAGCGAAAGCCACCAGAGCTATCACTAGTGCCAACATTAGCCTTACGAACCT
>JBHORE010000064.1:0-4995 GCA_042408415.1 Thermobaculum sp. | reverse complement strand
TATCAACCCCTGAGAGCGCAGCAGGTAAGTCCCATACAAGGCCGGAATGAGCAGCAGTATGTCCAGATAAGCCCTCTTCCAGAAGGGAGGCTTCTCTGCACGCGCTCGCTCCTGCTTATAGGATACTATCGTCCACCTGGAGGCACCCATGGCCGGAAACATCAACGCCGGTATCACCCACGCAGCTACCAGAGCTCCATGATACCAACTCTCTCCCAGCATCTGGACCGGCACATCAGGGAGCCTATCAAAGTCAAGAAAGGACCTAGTCCAGGCCATGACCTGCGCGATCACCAAGCCCAGAGGCACCCCCACAATCACTGCAGCTATCCCAAGGAAGATAGCATCTCCTATAGAAAGGAACACCATCTGCAGACGAGAGATCCCCCTACTCCGGAGCACCGCTATCTCCTGCTGCTGCCGCTGGACCAGCATCCCAGCCATCTGCCATATAAAGTAGAACACCAACGCAACCAGCGGCAGACTGAACAGCAGAAGAGTTACGCTCAGGATGCTTACCTGCCGCTTCTGCTGCATCAGGGCTTGCTCCGGACTCTTGACTATCTCTGCCCCAGGCAGCGCCCTGCGTATCCTCTCCGTAGCCTCATTCAGGTTGTTGATGATCTGTTGTGACCGCGAGCTCCTTATACCAGCATGATCAAAGGCAAAATACCAGGTGGCATAACTGATAATAGGGTAGTTCCGCAATGCAGCCTCAAAAGACTCCTCAGGCACCAGCACCATGGAGTTGAAGGCCTCTGGAGGGTAAAACCAGAAGTCGCTTGCAGGGTTGCTAGGCCGCCACACACCAGCTATCCTTATAGGGATATTGACCTGCCCAGAAGGAGTGGTCGTGCTAAGCCAGTACAAGTCTCCTACAAGCATAGTGTACTGGTCGGAGGCGTACTGGGTAATCAGTACATCCACAGGCCCTCTCCCACTCCATGGCTTCGGAAGGCTCCCAGCAACGAGCGTTATGTTGGGATAAAGGTCGGTAACAAAGGCAAATCTTTGCCCCGTGATCTCGACCTTACCGTCGCTGGAAAAGACCCTCATCCTCTCAGTAGCCGCATACTTGACCTGCCTGAGTACCGGCAGAGATATGCCCAACTGCTGGACAGACCCTATCTGCTGATCTGCCTTGTGGTAGTCGTTCCATGTCATGGAAGGCCCAGAAGACCCCTGATAGCCATATATAAACGAGAACGGGGGTGTGTTACTGTCCTCATTACTAGCTTCCAGGCTCCGCAACAGGGCCTTATAACCTGCCCACTCAGAGTACATAGGTATGCTGGTAACCAATCCTACCGCCAGGGTAATCCCCAGCCAGGCCACGAGCACAAGATATATCTGTCCTCTTAGCCTGTTAACTATTAGCTGCAGGAGCGAAGCGAACGCCGGCAACGGCACTTCCACATACTTCACCTTAGCCATCTGCGCGGCTCTTCTCCAGATAGTATTCTCTATATCTTTCATGCAAAGTTATCATAGTGGTCGGTATTATTCTATATCTGTCCTCCAGATTTTGCAGGTAAGTGATCATGGTCTCTACTGACTTTATCGTCTTGGCGTCAGACCGGTAGTCCACATGGTTGGACGTAGTAGCACATATAGCCTTAAACTCAGCTCCCTCCGACTCCAGACTGGCAAGCAGAGCGTCGATTATAGGTTTGTGCACTGAATCAAAGCTCCCGGACTCTATAACCAGCTCCGGTACCACACCAGCATATAGGGTTCTACCCTCCCTCATAGTAGACAACGGTATCTCCAGAAACTCCAGGTTACCCACCTTCAGCCTGTTGTGTGGATCCACATAGTGGGGGAAATTGGGCGCATTCACCCACACCGCCGAGCGCCTCGGTAAGTTCCTACCCGGACTGGATAGCGAGCCTTGGGTGAAACCCAGATTATAAAGTAGCTGATAAGTAGCATCGCTTGCCGAGAACTGAGCCGCCCTGAAGGATCTAGGACGTCTACCAAGAGCATCGGCAAACCTATGCATTGATTCTTCGATTATCTCACGCTGCTCATCAACCCCATAAGTACCCAGATCACGCTTGTACTTGGAACCTCTCATGCTAGGAGGATCTACATACAGCCCCACCTCCACGCGCTTGCCCCAGAACTCCTCCAGCAGAGGGGATTGCTCCTCAGCGCACTCCGGAGAAGCAAGGAGAGTAACCGCAAAGCCGTTATTGAGCATCAATGTACAGAAACCATCTATCGACCGAGCACTCTGCTCCCAGGTCTGTGGGGCGTCGAACTGGGCCTTCAAAGAAGGTACTCGACATTCCATCGTAAAGACTACGTACAGATCCTCCATGATGATAACCTTTCACACACCGCTTTTGTTAGGGCATCCTTCTTGCAGTATTTTATGACTAAGTAAACAAAACACCAAGTAGAAGTCTGGTTTATACTACAAACCATCAACGTCAGGAGGGCCAAAATGAAGCTGATTATGGACATAAACGAAGCGCTGCAGCAGAAGGGAATGGATACCGCAAAGCTCGCAGAGGCCGCTAAAATCCCACCTCCATTGGCAGACCAGATCCTGCAGGGGCAATCCGTGCAGATAGACCTGCCGACTCTCAGTAGGATCTGCACGGCGCTCGGTGTACTGCCTCACCAAATAGTGAAGTCGGTCGAGGAGAAGCAACCAAGCGCCTCAGAAGGCAAGTGGCCCAGAGCTATAGAAGAGGAGGTAGAGGTCGCAGGGGCAACCGCCACAAGCGAGCCAGATCTTGAACAGCCAACAGAGACGAAGATCATATAATCTTCGCCTCCTGTCGAACACATGACTTTTGCGCTGAGGTTATTAGTAGACCTACTGACCTGCAGGTTTTGCTTTGCCCGCCTGCATTCTCCCCGCCTCTTCCATGCTCTCGGCAGCCGTAACAGGTAGATCGCCAAGTTTGGGAATGCCCTTTAACTCAAGCTCCTCCGCAAAGTGACAGGCTGCCCAGTGGTCGGGTCCCACCAGTCTCAGGAGTGGCCTCTCCCTCTTGCATATCTCCTGAGCATATGGGCATCTAGGATGGAAGTAGCATCCCGAAGGCGGGTTGGCAGGGCTGGGAACATCTCCCGGCAGCCTTATCGGACGAGTACGATTTCTCGGGTCGGGCTTAGGAATAGCCGCCAGCAACGCCTCAGTATAAGGCATCTTCGGGTTACTGAACAGCTCCTCCGTGGGAGCCATCTCCACCACATAGCCCACATACATCACAGCCACCCGATCGGAGATGTGCTCCACAACACTCAGATCGTGGGCCACAAAGATATACGTCAGGTTGTACCTTTCCTGCAGTTCCTCCAAAAGGTTGAGCACCTGAGCCTGCACCGATACATCGAGTGCCGAGACAGGCTCATCGCAGATTATAAGCTTAGGATTCAAAGCTAAAGCTCTTGCTATACCTATACGCTGCCTCTGACCGCCGCTGAAGGCATGGGGATAACGGCTTGCATACTCAGGCCGTAGCCCTACCTCGGTCAGCAGCTCGGCAACCCGATCCTTCAGAGCTCTTCCCTTGGCTACTTTGTTGATAACCAGAGGCTCCGCTATGATTCTTCCGACAGTCATTCTTGGATCGAGCGAGGAGAACGGATCCTGGAAGATCATCTGCATGTTGCGGCGAAGTCGTCGGAGCTGCTCACCTTGCAGCTGTTCAACGTGCACGGGCCCCATATCTGGATCGTTGAATATAATCTCCCCCTCCGTGGGATCAAGCAGCCTGATTATAGTTCTGCCCGTGGTACTCTTACCACAACCACTTTCTCCCACCAAGCCAAGCGTCTCACCTTCCCTAACATATAGATCTATGCCATCAACAGCCTTTACATAGCCAACTACTCTACGTAGCAAACCACCATGTATCGGGAAGTGCTTCTTGAGGCCTCGAACCTCAAGCAGGATATTGTCTTTCTTACCATCGTTGCTCATACATCCATACCTCACAAAGGCAAAATATCCTTCTGCACCAATAGCCCTAAGTAGTAACAGCAGTTCCACCAGATGTAGCAGGTTGCGCCACCGACTCCACGCTACCTGGATAAAGATGACATCTAACCGTGTGCTTGGAGTTGCCATTTACCGGAGCTTCAGCAGGCATAATCTTATCACACAGCCCAGGCATGAAACTCGGGCATCTAGGATGGAAAGGACATCCTGTTACAGTCGAGTAGGGGTCAGGGACGCTGCCCTTTATCACCTCGAGCCTCTTCCTCTTCTTCTGTCCGATCCTAGGAATCGACCTCAGCAGTGCAATAGTGTATGGATGCTTAGGGTTGTAGAAGATATCATCAACAGGGGCTCGCTCCACCACACGCCCTAGGTACATCACCGCAACCTCGTCGCACATCTGGGCTACCACACCCATGTTATGCGTTACGAACATGATAGATGTACCTATCTCGGCCTGCAGTTCCCTCATCAGATCAAGGATAACTGCCTCCGTCGTCACATCGAGTGCTGTAGTAGGCTCATCTGCTATAAGCAGCACAGGTGTACAGGACAGAGCCAGCGCGATCATAGCGCGCTGGCGCATACCACCGCTCAGCTCGTGCGGGTAACTATCCGCTATCCTCTCAGGGTTAGGCATGCCCACTCTTCGAAGTATGTCTACCGCCCTTCTACGAGCCTCTTTCTTATCAGGGGTCTGGTGTAGAAGGATAGCCTCCATGATCTGGTCGCCAATTGTGTATACGGGGTTGAGTGAGGTCATAGGCTCCTGGAATATCATGGAGATATCATCACCCCGTATATTACGCATCTCGTCACTGTTGCGTCCCAGCTTGAGGATATCAATGGGGTCATCATCAGGGTTTCTCTTGAACAGGATCTGCCCCTTTTCTATCTTTCCAGGAGGCGGTACTAGCTGCAGGATAGAGAGTCCGGTCTGGCTTTTACCGCAACCACTCTCACCTACTATACCCAGCACCTTTCCCCTAGGTATGCTGAAGCTCACCCCGTTCAGGGCTCGAACGACCCCTACCTGA